>NZ_JBSFPS010000087.1:0-33616 GCF_053588315.1 Streptosporangium sp. NPDC003464
ACGCTCTCCTCCTCGAAGACCAGATCGCCCAGGAGGTCGCCGCCCTACACGCCCGCCTCGCCCGCGCCACCCGCGCTCCCTCGCTCCTCAGTCCAGCTCACCGGCGCACCCTCGCGGGTCAATCGCGACGCTGCGCGTCGCGGCTCGCCGCTCAGGCGGCCTTGGTCGCCCAGAAAATCTTGGAAATCTCGTCGATCTTGGCCAGCAGGTCGTCGGCCTGCTTCGGGTCGACGGTGCCCTTGCCGCCCGCGGCGCCGGCCAGCTTGGTGGCGTCCCAGAAGAGCTGGTGCAGCTGGGGGTAGGTCTCCAGGTGCGGGGGCTTGAAGTAGTCGGTCCACAGCACCCACAGGTGGTGCTTGACCAGCTCGGCCCGCTGCTCCTTGATGATGAGCGCGCGGGTGCGGAAGACCGGGTCCTCGTTGGCGACGTACTTCTCCATGATCGCCTTGACGGACTCGGCCTCGATGCGGGCCTGGGCCGGGTCGTACACGCCGCAGGGCAGGTCACAGTGGGCGGACGCGACGTGCTTGGGTCGCAGAAGTCGTGCGAGCATCGGAAAATCCTTCCTTGATGCTGAGATCAGCATGGTCCAGTACCGACCTTACTCGTCTTCGAAAAGCCCGTGTGTAAGGGGGTTGCGCCCGTGAGAGTCCGTGTCGACGGGGATTCGATGCTGCCCGCGCTGTGCTCCGGGGACTGGCTCTGGGTGCGCCGCGGCGCCCGGATCAGGCCGGGAGATCTGGTCGTCGCCCGGCTCCCCGCCGACCCGTCGCGGCTGATCGTCAAACGGGCCGCCTGGGAGGCGGACGGGGGATGGTGGCTGGAGAGCGACAACCAGCGGGCCTCCGGGCGCCGTGACAGCTGGGACTTCGGCGCCGTGCCGCCGTCGCTGCTCGTCGGCCGGGTGGTGCTGCGCTACTGGCCGTTGACCTTCCGGCGGGCGCGATAGGCGGCCACGTTCGCCCGGCTGGCGCACCGCTCGGAGCAGTAGCGCCGCGACCGGTTGGAGGAGGTGTCGAGGTAGGCCCGGCGGCAGGGCGGCGCCTGGCAGAGACCGAGCCGGTTCACGCCGAGGTCGGTCACGATGGTGGCCAGGCCCATGACGGCGCCCACGGCGTACTGGTCGGCCATCCGGCCGCCCTCGGTGAGGTGCAGGTGCCAGCGCTCGCCGTCGTGGCCGGAGATCTGCGGCTGGACCGGATGCTGGATCAGCAGCGAGTTGAGCCGGTCGACCACGTCCTGCTCGTCGCCGCCGGCGGCGGACTCGAACACGGTCACCAGCTCTTCGCGCAGGTCACGCAGGGCGTCGAGATCGCCCCGGGTGATGCGGCAGCCGGGACGGTAACGGCGGCCCTCCTCCAGGAGGGCGCGCAGCCCGTCCAGACCGGTCAGTCGGTCGGGGCTGTTGATGAGCAGCACAGCCAACTCGGCGTAGGAGGTCAGATCCACCGGGCGGTCCATCGATGTAAGAGACGAATGGGGCTCTGAGTATTACACGCACGGAGGGGCCGCACCATGTCAATGAACGAGGCCGACATCATGTCAACGGAAGTGAGCAATCTCTGTCACTGGTGAGAGTCTCACCATGTGGCACAATCGAGCGACGGGTGACCCCCGTACCCCTCCAGACGACCGTTCTCAGCGAGCGGGCCCGAGCGGCTACCGAAGCCGGGCCACGCCCGCCACGGCGTCTCCGAAGGAACCAATCCGTCTGTCTGACTGAACTACAGGGGTCGCTGTGGCCGTTACGCCATCCTCCATCTCCATCTCCTCCGAATCCCTCGAATCCCTCGACCTGGATCCGGCCTTCGCCCTGCACCGCGGCGGCAAGCTGGAGACCCGCTCCACCGTCCCGGTCAACAACGCCGACGACCTGGCGCTCGCCTACACCCCCGGGGTGGCGAGGGTCTGCACCGCGATCGCCGAGCAGCCCGAGCTCGTCAACGACTACACCTGGGTGTCCAACGTGGTCGCCGTCGTCTCCGACGGCACCGCCGTGCTCGGGCTCGGCGACATCGGGCCCGCCGCCGCCATGCCGGTGATGGAGGGCAAGGCCCTGCTGTTCAAGCAGTTCGCCGGTGTCGACGCGGTGCCGATCTGCCTCGACTGCACCGAGGTGGACGCGCTGGTCGAGACGGTGGTGCGGCTCGCGCCCTCCTTCGGCGGCATCAACCTCGAGGACATCAGCGCGCCGCGCTGCTTCGAGGTCGAAGACCGGCTGCGCGGGCTCCTGGACATCCCCGTCTTCCACGACGACCAGCACGGCACCGCGATCGTCGTGCTGGCGGCGCTGACCAACGCCGCCCGGCTGACCGGCCGCTCGCTGGGCGACCTGCGGGCCGTGGTGGCGGGCGCCGGAGCCTCCGGCGTGGCGGTCAGCCGCATCCTGCTCAACGCGGGCATCGGTGACATCGCGGTGTCCGACTCCAAGGGCCTGATCCACCAGGGCCGCGACGGCCTCAACCCGGTGAAGGAGGCGCTGGCGCGCGACACCAACCGGGCCGCCCTGCGGGGCTCCACGGAGGAGGCGCTGGCCGGTGCCGACGTGTTCGTCGGGCTCTCGGGCTCGACGGTGTCGGAGGCGGCCATCGCCTCGATGGCGCCCGGCGCGATCGTCTTCGCGCTGTCCAACCCGGAGCCCGAGGTGCACCCGGCGGTCGCCGGCCGGCACGCCCAGGTGGTGGCGACCGGCCGCTCCGACTTCCCCAACCAGATCAACAACGTGCTGGCCTTCCCCGGCGTCTTCCGGGGGGCGCTCGACGTCCGCGCCACCACCATCACCGAAAACATGAAGGTGGCCGCGGCCCAGGCGCTGGCCGCGGTGGTCGGCGACGATCTGTCGGCCGACTACGTGATCCCGAGCCCCTTCGACGGGCGCGTGGCCCCCGCGGTCATCGCCGCGGTCGCCGCGCAGGCCCGCGCCGACGGGGTCGCCCGCCTCTAGCCGCCTCCGGCGGCGCCGTCCCCGTCCCCGTCCGTCCGCGGGCGTCGGTCCCGGTCCGTACCCAGGTCCGGGCCCGCCCGCGCCGACGGCGCCGCCACCCGTGCAGCCCTTCGGGCGCGTCCGCGAAGACCTCCGGATCCGCCTGTGAAGACGCCTCTCGCCCGATCGGGCAAGAGGCGTCTTCTGCTTTTGGGAAATTCAAAAAACAGTCACGGATCGTGCTATAAAAAAAGCTCTCCGTCACCTATCGGGCAAGAGTGTGCACGAGGGACGGATACGGGCGCAGGGGGGCGCGGACGGGTTCCGGCGCCCCGGCGGCTTCTCACGGTGAGGAGAGCGGTGGAACGCGAGCCCAACCAATTGCTTCAGCGACTCATCGCTGAAGCGGGTTTCACACACAAAGGACTGTCCCGCAGGGTCAACGATCTCGGCGCGGCCCGGGGTCTGCCAGGCCTGAAGTACGACCACAGCTCCGTGCTGCGCTGGATCGGCGGCCGGCGGCCGAGGGATCCGGTGCCGGGACTGCTGGCGGAGATCTTCGCACTCCGGCTCGGCCGGACGGTCAGCCCGGAAGATCTCGGTCTGCCGGTCGTCTCGACCCCTTCCGACCTCGGGCAGGAGTTCACACATACATGGCAGGAGGGGATCGCGACCGTGACGGCACTGTGGCGGGGAGATGTTGAGAGACGCAGGTTCCTGCTCGATTCGACCTTCGCGATCGGGGCCGGGTCCGCCGGCGCCCTGCGCTGGCTGACCCTCCCGCTGGAGGGCCGTCCCGTCGCGGGCGGCGCCCGGCGGGTGGGCATGGCCGACATCGAGGCGATCCGGGAGGTCACCCGGTCCTTCGGCGAGCTGGACAACAGGTTCGGCGGTGGCAGGGTCCGCTCGGCGGTCGTGAAATATCTGGACACGGCGGTCGCGCCGCTGCTCAGCGACGGCTCCTACGGCGAGAGCACCGGCAAGGCGCTGGCGTCGGCCGCGGCCGAGCTGACCCGGCTGGCCGGATGGATGGCCTACGACCTGGAGCAGCACGGCCTGGCCCAGCGTTACCTGATCCAGGCGCTGCGCCTGGCCCGGGGGGCGGGGGACCACGGACTCGGCGGGGAGATCCTCGCCGGGATGAGCCACCAGGCCCTCTACATAGGGCAGCCCGCGCACGCCCTCGACCTGGCGCGCGCCGCGCAGCTGTCGGCCCGTCGCGCCGGGGTCTTCGCCCTGCTGGCGGAGGCGCAGGTGCTGGAGGCCCACGCCCACGCCCTGATGGACGACCGGGGGGCGTGCGCCAACTCCCTGCACGGCGCCGAGCTGGCCTTCGACCAGCGTGAGGCCGGTGACGAGCCCGACTGGATCGCCTACTTCGACGAGGCTTACCTGTCGGCCAAGTTCGCCCACTGCTTCCGCGACCTGGGCGACGGGCCGGGGGCGGTACGGCACGCGACGCGTTCGCTGGACATGGACGGGCGCTACGTCCGCGGGCGCATGTTCAACCTGTCGCTGCTGTCGGCGGGGCTGCTCGGGTGCGGCGAGGTGGAGCAGGCCTGCGTGGCCGCCGGTCAGGCGCTGGAGCTGGCCGGGGGGCTGCAGTCGGCCCGCACCCAGTCATACGCCGCCGACCTGCGGCGGCGGCTGGCCCCCTTCGCCGGCGAGCCCGCCGTGCGGGAGCTGAACGAGCGGACCAGGGAGTTCAGCCTCGCCTGAGGCCGCGTCACCGCGGGCTCCGGGGGTCGCAGGCTCCCAGGTGGGACATGGGGGAAAAGGCCGAGGGGCCCGGCAGAAGCCGGGCCCCTCGGATGGAGCAGGGTGAGTTCGAGGTTTGGACCCCCGGACTCAGGTGATCGTCAGGACTACTTGACGATCGAGCCGGACCACACGTTGGCAGCCTTGTTGTAGATCATGGCGGTCTCGCCATCGAAGTACGCCGAGGTGCTCAGGTCGTAGCGGCCGTTCTTGTCCTGGTCACCGAACAGGCTGGTGACACCGTTGACGTAGCCGAGACGCTTGGCGCTGCTGTACTTGACGAGCCACGGGGAGCCGTTGGCGCCCGGGGTCATCGCGCACTTGAGGCCAACGTGCTCCTCGACCTTCTCAGCCGCGGAGACGTACACCTTGCCGGTGGTCTTGCCGTAGCACCACTTCGGCGTCGTGCCGGTGTAGGCCTTGTTGCCGTCGGGGTGAGCGTCCGCCGGGTAACCGAAGATGTACACGGTCTGGCCGGTCTTCTGGTTCCAGGTGAAGCCCTGGCCACCAACGGCCTCGCCGAGACGGCCGGTGTCCTTGATGAAGCCGTCGATGACGTAGTAGGTCTCGACCCAGTACCGCGTGGCGGTGGTGGTCTTGACCCACTTCTTCACGTAGAACTGCTGCTTGGTCCAGCCAATGACGTTGCCCTTGGCGTCCTTGACCTCTTCGAGGTTGCCCAGGAAGCCGCCGCTGGCCTTCTTCGCCTTGAGCTCGTTGTACTCCTCAAGGCTGATGTTGACCAGGTTGCTCAGACGCTCGAACTTGTTGCCGTTCTCCAGGCCGGAGGGGGCAGCGTCGTACGCGCTCTTGACAACCTCGGCGCCGACCAGCTTGACGCCGTCCTTGCCCTCGGCGATGTACTTCTCGATGTTCGCAGCAGCGTCAGCCGGCTTGGCGACGGTCTCGACCTTGGGGTCGACAGCAGCCGACTTGAACGGGCCGTCCTGGCCGTACTTCTCCAGGCCAGCCTTGTACTCGGCCTCGCTGATCGACTTCTCGTCCACGACCTTGGCGCCCGTGTACTTGTCGAAGTCAGCCTTCGTGACCTGCTTGGGGGTGCCGCCGCCGACCTGCACACCGTTGTAGACGGTGACGAAGGCGTAGTCCTTGTCACGGTCGTTGAACATGGTGTAGTCGTAGTGGGTGTACGCCTGCTTGCCGACGAACACACCGAACGGCGCCTTGCCCTGGTAGTAAGCCGGGACGAAGGCCCAGTTGTCCATGACACTGGCGTTCTTCTTGTCGTCGTAGACGCAGCTACCGGCCGTGGCGACCAGGTTGCGGTACTTCGACTGGATCGAGGTGGCGGAGCACCACTTGAGGTCGCCCTCAGCGTCAACGAAGAACACCTTGCCGATGGTGCGCGGCAGGTTGATGTTCTTGACGACGGAGGTGGACTTCTTCTCCTCGCCGATGGGGGCGATGGTGCCGGGCTTGCCGTCGGGGGTGTAGCCACCACCGGCGTTCAGCGTCGGCGTCGCCTTGGTCTCCCAGGTGTAGGGGGTCGCCTTGGCGAGGTTGTTGGTGTGGTTGTTGGCCGCGAGCCAGAACTTGGCGACCGCGACGGCGGACGGGGCGTCCTTGGCCATCGTGTCATAGGCCCAGTCCGGGTTGGCGTTGGCGGTGCCAGCCAGACCGGCGGCCAGCAGGCCGGTGGCGAGAACGGCGCCGCCGGCGGGGAGGAGGATGCGCTTCAAGGTGACTCCTTGGTCTGATGTGGAACGCTTCTTGCGTCCCATGCGTCAGTAAAGGGATAGCCAGAACATACAGGGCTGATCTTGAGGATCGGAAGCCGCTTTGAGGGGTAAGGACCCCATGCGCCGGGCCGAGATCATTCTGTGATGTTTGAACGGCTGCGGAGTGGTTGTTGTGTTTGAGGCTGATGCGCTGCGTTTCCGCAGATAGGCGGGAGCCTGTTGTGAATGTGACCGATGTGGCGTGAGTGCCCCGATACGTTCGGTCACGAGAGTGATGTGACGCAGATCACATCAGATCAATGGCACCGATTTGCCGGAAGTCACGTCTAACGCGCACGATCCGCCGCCGAATCAGGGGGAGGGAAGCCCCGGAAAGCCGGAAAAACAGGGCCTCCGAGCCTCCGCGAGGCCCCGGGTCGGGGTTCCCGGGCCCTCCGCAAGTCTCGGATCCGGCTCTCAGAGCCTCCGCGAGGCCCCGGGTCGGGGTTCCCGAGCCCTCCGCAGACCTGGATCAAGCCCCTGCGCCCCGGAAAATTCTTGGATCACGCCCTCCGGCCCCTCTGCGAGAGCCCGGATCGGGCCTCCGGATCCCGCGGGAAGCCTCCGGCCCGCGCTCTCCGGTCTTCCGGGAACCTCTGGATCCGGCCTTTCGGGCATCCCGGAGGGGCTTGGAGGGCCGCGGGAGGTCCCCCGATCGCGTTCTCCGGCCCTGCGGGCTCCGGATGAGGGCCGCCGACCCCGGAAACGGGTGCGGGACCCGGCGCACGCGCCGGGTCCCGCGGGTGGAGCTGAGGTGCCTGGGCCCCTTGCCGGGGCCGGACAGGCTTACTTGCGGACGATCGAGCCGGACCACACGTTGGCGGCCTTCTTGTAGATGTCGGCCGTCTCGCCGTCGAAGTAGGGCGAGGTGATCAGGTCGTAGCGGTTGTTCTTGTCCTGGTCGCCGAACAGGCTCGTGACGCCGCTGACGTAGCCCAGGCGCCGGCTGCTGCTGTACTGCGACAGCCACGGGCCGCCGTCAGCGCCGGGGGTGAAGGCGCCCTTGAGGCCGACGTGCTCCTCGACCTTCTCCGCGGCGGAGACGTAGATCTTGCCGGACGGCTTGCCGTACACGTACTTGGGCGTCACGCCGCTGTAGGGCTTGTTGCCGTCGGGGTGCGGGGCGGCGGGGTAGCCGAAGGCGTAGACCGGCTTGCCGGTCGGCTGGTTCCAGGTGAAGCCCATGCCGCCGACGTTGTCGCCGAGGCGGCCGACGTCCTTGAGGCCGCGGTCGAAGCCGATGCCGTTGTAGACCGTGACGAAGGCGTAGTCCTTGTCGTAGTCCTCGAAGACGTCGAAGTCGTAGTGCGTCCACGCCTGCTTGCCGACGTAGATGCCCCACGGCACCTTGCCCTGGTAGTAACCCGGGACGAAGACCCACTTGTCCATGGTGTGACCGTTGTTGGCGGTGTCATAGACGCAGTGAGCGGCCGTGGCGACCAGGTTGCGGTACTTCGACTGGATCGAAGTGGCCGAGCACCACCGGAACTCGCCGTTGGCGACGAAGAACACCTTGCCGATGGTCTTGGGCAGGTTGACGTTCTTGACGAGCGACGGGGTGGGCTTCTCCGCGCCGATGGGGGGGATGGTGCCGGGCCGCCCGTCGGGGGAGTAGCCGCCGCCGGCGGTCAGCCTGGGGGTCGCGGCGTCGGGCGAGTAGGCGGTCGCCTTCTTCAGGGCCACGTAGTTGGAGGCGGCCCAGAACCTGGCGACGGACAGCGCCGACGCCTCGGTGCCGGCCATCCTGTCGGTGGCCCAGTCCGGCGCGGCCTGGGCGGTGCCGGTCAGGCCGACGGCCAGCAGACCGGTGGCGAGTGCGGCGCCACCGAGGGGGAGAAGAGAGTGCTTCAAAAGAGGTGCTCCTTGCGCTGCAACGTCTCCAGAAGTCTGGAAACTGCGGGACGACAAGCAACAAACCTATGTAGGCCCCTGAATACAGAAGTGCGACCTAAGGCTCCCTTAAGGCGTATTTAAGACGCCTATAAGGTCATCTAGCCCGCTGGCTGTCCGCCCACCGATAGACGACGTAGGTCGACGCGATGAAGTACGGCGAGGAGATCAGGTCGTACTTGCGGTCGGTGTCGGTGTCCCAGGCGAAGCTGTTGACACCGTTGATGTAGCCGAGGCCGGTCTCGGGGTCGTAGTCGACCAGCCAGGGACCGCCGCTCGCCCCGCCGGTGAACCCGCACTTGAGCGCGACGCCCAGCTCGACCAGGCGGGCGGGGGCCGTCCTCCGGCTGGTGCGTCCGCTGCACCAGCGCAGCTTCTGGCCGTCGTAGGGCCTGCTGCCGTCGGCCTGGGGGGCGGCGGGGTAGCCGAAGGCGAGAGTGGACTGGTTGATGCCGCGCCTGACCACCAGGCCCTGGCCGCCGACGTTGTCCTCCAGGCTGCCCACGGACTCCATCTCATAGGTGTTCGCGGTCTTGCCCGGCTTCCACTTGAACCCGTCGTGCACGTTGACGAAGGCGTAGTCGTAGTCGTAGTCGCCCTCGCCGACGAAGCTCTCGTGCAGGTTGAGGGAGTGACCGACGTAGATCCCGTAAGGGGTGGCGCCCCTGTCGTAGCCCGGGATGAAGATCCAGTAGTCGGCGTTCTTGGCCTGCTTGGCGTCGTAGGCGCAGTGCCCGGCCGTGGCGACCAGGCTGCGGCTCTTGGAGGCTACCGCCGAGGCGGAGCACCAGTAGTCCTTGTCCCCGATCCGGAAGAACACCTTGCCGACGGACATCGGGGAGTTTCCGATGACAGGGGGAGTGTCCTTCGGGAGCGTGGGCCTGACGGTGGTGGCGGTCGCGCCGCTGCTGTAGGCCGTGGTGGCCGTCGCCTTGCTGCCCGCCGCGGCGGCGGTGGCCGTGGTGGCGGTGCCGGTACTGGTGGGCCTGGGAGAGGCGGGCGCCGAGGAGGTGCTGCCGCTGCTGGGCCTGATCTCGGGCGTGGCGGGGGTGTTGTCCTGCGCCTCCTTGAGCCTGGCCGGGCTCCAGTACTCCGCGATCCGCTTCATGTCCGCGCTGTTCTTGGTCAGCGTGATGGAGGTGATGCTGCTGGGCGCGTAGAGGGCGCCGTCGGCGTTCGCGGCCCCGGCGGACGCGGACATCACGAGCACACCACTGGCGACGAGGGCGCCGAGTGTGGTCGCGAACCGCCGTGCGCGGGGGAACATGAAGGCCGTTTCCTTCGGGGGATCAGGGGTGGAATGGAGGGCTGTAAGAGGTGATTTTTCCAGATCAACTAAGTTTTGGGCAGCTCAGTTGCTTGATCCGCTTTACACCGTTATCCAGTTAAGTCTTACCTGATAGGCATAAGCACCCCGTCAAAGGGTGGGAGAGCCCTGTGGCAGCGGCCCTCCCACTCTTACGACGTCGTCGCTCAGCCCGGGAGCTTGCCGGTCCAGAGGTTGGCGGCGTGCTTGTAGATGCCGTAGGTCTCACCGTTGAAGTACGGGGTGGTGACCCGGTCGTAGCGGTTGTTCTTGTCGCTGTCGATCGTCAGGCTCACGACGCCGTTGAGGTAGCCGGTCCGCGTGCTGCTCTTGTACTGCAGCAGGAACGGGCCGCCGCTGGCGCCCGGGGTGAAGGCGCACTTGATCGCCTGCTGCTCCTCGGCCTTGAAGGCCGAGACGACGGGCGCGGCGCCGGTCGTGCCGTAGCACCACTTCATGGTGTGACCGGAGTAGGGCTTGTTGCCGTCGGGGTGGGCGGCGGTCGGGTAGCCGAAGGTGAAGACCTTCTTGCCCAGCTTCTGGTTCCAGGTGAAGCCCTGGCCGCCGACGTTGTCACCGAGGCGGCCGGAGTCGGCCATGAGCACCACGAAGTACTTCGTGTGGAAGTACAGCTCCTTGACGGTGGTCTTGACCCACTTCTTGACGAAGTACTGGGTCTTGAACCAGGCGATCTCGGTGCCGTTGGCGTCCTTGGTCGCCTCAAGCTTGCCCAGGAAGTTGCCGTTGCCCTTCTCCTTGAGGAGCCTGGCGTACTCCTCCTGGCTGATCGGGGTCTTGACGGTCTTCCGCTCGAACTTGTTGCCGTTCTCGAAGCCCGAGGGAGCCTTGGCGTAGACGCTCTCGACGACCTCGGCGGCGGTCAGCTTGACGCCGTTCTTGCCGGTGGCGATGTACTCGTCGACGTTCTTGGAGGTGACGTCGGCGGGCTTGGCCACGGTCTCGACGGTCGGGTCGGCCGCCTTCTTCCAGTACGGGCCGAGCTCGCCGTACTTCTCGTAGCCCGTCTCGAACTCGGACTTGGAGATCGCCTTGTCCTCGGTGTACTTGAAGCCCTTGGCGGCCTCGTACTCCGAGCGGTTGACCTCCTTGACGCCCGTCTGCTTGAAGCCGTTGTAGACGTTGACGAAGGCGTAGTCGTAGTCGTAGTCCTCGAAGACGGTGAAGTCGTCGTGGGTGTTGACCTTGGCGCCGACGTAGATGCCCCAGGGAGCCTTGCCCTGGTAGTAGCCGGGGATGAACACGAAGTTGCTGAACGGCTTGTTCGTGTCGGTGTCGTAGACGCAGTGGGCCGCGGTGGCGACCAGGTTGCGGTACTTCGACTGGATCGAGGAACCGGAGCACCAGCGCTCCTGGCCCTTGTCGTCGAGGAAGAAGACCTTGCCGACGGTGATGGGCAGGTTCAGGTTCTTCGACCGGCCCGCGGACTTGCCGCCCTCGCCGGTGGGGGCGATGGTGCCCGGCTTGCCGTCGGCGGCGGCCTTGGCGGCGCCGGTCTTCGTCAGCTTGGCCGAGACGGTGGAGTCGGCGACGTAGCTCTTGGCGGACTTGAGCTTGGAGGAGGTCCAGTAGCCCGCGATGGCCTTCGCGTTACCGGAGGAGGTGAGCGCCGACGACTTGACGTCGGGCTGGGGCGCTGCCTGGGCGGCGCTTGCGAGGGGGACGCCGATCATGGTGGTGGCCACGAGGGCACCGCCGAGGGGGAGGACCAGGCGCTTGGCTCGGGAGTTCAATCTAGCTCCTTCTTTGTCATGGGCCACTCGGGACGACGGCCCACGCATGCGTAAAGAGACAAGACGAGACCGTACTAGGCAAAGAACGGTTAAAGAGCAACAAATCGGGCAGAAGCTCGGACCGATATGAGTTCGTTACCAAAATCGTGGAACCGAATTTTCAAGATCCGCGTCTGATCTACCTTCCCTTGACCGAACCCGCGGGCGTGTGCCGTACAAGACCATGACCTGCGAAAACATGAGAGTCGGTCGTTGCTGGGGCGGGACGCTTGGGGGACGCTGAGCGGGCACTCGACACGATGTGAAATCGGGGGATTTCATGCGACGTCTCTTCCATCTGGCAGCCGCCGGAGCCTTCGTGTTCTCCACCACGGCTGCCGCTGTGCCACCACCGCCGGTGCCCAACGGGCCCGGCCCGGCCGTCCCGCTGCCGGCTCCGCGGCCTGTCCCGCAGCCGGTGCCGCCATGGTCCGGCCCGGGTAGGCCCGGCCCCGGCGGGCCCGGTCCGCACTGGCCCGGTCCGGGGGGATCCGGTCCGCACTGGCCGGGGCCCAACTGGCCCGGTGGGCCCGGCCCGAACTGGCCAGGCCCGGGCAGGCCGGTCCCGCCGCGTCCGGTCCCGCCGCGTCCGGTCCCGCCGCGTCCGGTCCCGCACTGGCCCGCTCCGCACTGGCCGGGCCCGAACTGGCACGGTCCGTACTGGCCCGGCTCGCACTGGCCGGGCCCGACCTGGCTCAGCTCCAACTGGCCCGGCCCGGGTGTGCCGGTGCCGGTCAGGCCGATCGCGCAGCTGCTGCCGCCCGGCAGCACGAAGGCGTTCGTGCTGAGCATCGCCGAGGGGGAGAACTCGGCGGCCGCGGCCCGTCACGTCCTGCTGGTGTGCGACCCGCCGTACGGCACGCACCCCGCCCCGGTCGCGGCGTGTGAGGCGCTGGCCCAGGTGGGAGGCGACATCGCCAGGCTCAGGCCGCTGCCGAACCTGGTGTGCGCGATGGCCTACGACCCGATCACGGTGACCGCGACCGGTATCTGGGACGGCCGGTCCATCCGGTACGAGCAGACCTTCGGCAACGCGTGCTCGCTGCGCGGCACCACCGGTCTGATCTTCTCCTAGCGCGCCGCGGTCCCTGTGGCGCCGGAACGCGGAGGGGCCCGGTCGGGAGACCGGGCCCCTTGTCGCGCCGGGCCGGCCGAATGGCCTCACAGCCGGTGCGGTGCGATGTGCCGTGCCGCGGTCAGTTGGTCCAGCGGTTGGCCGCGACCTTGTAGACCTGGTAGGTGTCCCCGTTGAAGTACGGCGAGGAGATCTTGTCGTACCGGTCGTTCTTGTCGGTGTCCCACGCGACGCTGTTGACGCCGTTGAGGTAGCCGGTCCGGGTGGAGTTCTTGTACTTCAGCAGCCAGGGGCCGCCGCTGGCGCCCGCGGTGAAGGCGCACTTGAAGCCGGTGTGCTCCTGGAGGTTGTACTTCGGCGCGGCGGGCATGGCGCCGGTCGTGCCGTAGCACCACTTCATGGTGCGGCCGGTGAAGGGCCTGTCCCCGTCGGGGTGGAGGCCGGTCGGGTAGCCGAAGGAGAAGACCTTGCCCTTGACCTTCTGGTTCCAGGCGAAGCCCTGGCCGCCGACGTTGTCGCCGAGCCTGCCGACGTTCTTGATGACCGGCTTCCACGTGCCGGTGGAGTCCTTCTCCCAGTTCACCTTGAACCCGGAGTGGACGTTGACGAAGGCGTAGTCGAAGTCGTAGTCCTCCTTCACCACGAAGTCGTCGTGCGCGTTGAACCACTTGGCCGCGTAGATGCCGTAGGGGTTCTTGCCGTTCCACGCCTGGTCGCCGTCCCAGTAGGACGGGATGAAGATCCAGTTGTCGTAGAACCGGTTGGTCTTCACGTCGTAGACGCAGTGCGCCGAGGTGGCGACCAGGTTGCGGTACCTGCCCTGGACGGAGCTGCCGGAGCAGTACTTCCAGCTGCCCGGGTCCAGCGGGTTGGCGCCCGGCAGGGTGAAGAAGATCCGGCCGACGGTGTTGGGCAGGTTGACCTGCTTGCTCTTGGCCGACCTGGTGCCCTCCTGGCCGGTCGGCGGGACCGATCCGGGCCGCCCGTCGGGGCCGGCCGCGCTGGAGGCCCTGCCGCCCTTGACGCTGATGTCGAGGTCGCCGGTCGCGTCGGTGGCCTTGCGCATCCGCTCCGGAGACCAGAAGGCGGTGGCCTCCGTGGGCGTCTCCGAGGCGGCCGAACTGACCACGTCGCTGGGGGCCGTACCGGCGTTGGCGCCGGTGGTGGCGCCGATCACTCCGGCGATCAGGAGAAGGCCGGTGAGGGGGATCGTGAGGCGCCGTGCTCGGGGGTTCAATGGAGCTCCTCTCGTTCTCGGCCAGGGACGGGACATCCCTTGCCAGGAAAACGTTCGGAACGTTACTGAATGGATCAAGAAGCCGGATGGGAATTGACGAGAAAAGGCCGGAAATGGTTCCCCTTGATGCGGAGCTGTTATTTAAATAGCCATTAGTTATAATTTAACCAATAGGTATCCTCCCAGGTGAACAGGGATTTCAGGTCGATGGGGTGGCATCCCGGGCATCACTGGTAGCAGTCCTTACCGCCGGTTTCCCGGGTAACTCAAACAACTCCGGACTATTAACCCGAATGATGTTCTGGTTGGATGTCCGCATGAGCGTAGATCCTCGGACTCCCTGCCTCATCGGCGTCGCCCAGCACACGGTCCGCGAGCAGCCGGGGCCGGAACCGCTGGATCTGTGGGAGCTGGCCGCCCGCGAGGCCGCCGCCGACGCCGGGGCGCCCGGCGTGCTGGAGCGCCTCGACTCGATCCAGGTCGTCTACACCGAGTCCTGGCAGTACGACGACCCGGCGGCCAGGCTCGCCGAGCGCCTGGGCGCCGCCCCCCGGCACCGGGCCTACTCCACGGTGAGCGGTACGGCTCCGCAGCTGCTCCTGGGTGAGGCGGCCGGCCGGATCGCCGCGGGCGAGATGGACGCCGCGCTGGTCGCCGGGGCGGAGGCGCTGGCCACGCGCAGGGCCCTGCGCCTGGCGGGGGAGCGTGTCAGGTGGAGCCACCCGGCCGTCCCCAAACCGCCCTACGGCTGGGAGCGTCCCCCGCACCCGGACGAGCTGGCCCACGAGCTGTTCCTGCCGGTCCACACCTACGCGATCATGGAGACCGCCCGGCGGGCCGCGGACCGGGAGTCCTTGGAGGAGGAACGGTCGGGCCGGGGCCGGATGATGGCCCCGATGACGGAGGTCGCCGCGGCCAACCCGCACGCCTGGCACCGGGAGGTCCGGACGCCGCAGGAGCTGGTCACCGTGTCGCGGGACAACCGGACCGTCGGCTGGCCGTACACCAGGAGGACCGTCGCGGTCATGGAGGTGGACCAGGCCGCTGCCGCGATCATGGTCAGCACCGGGCTCGCCGACCGGCTCGGCGTCCCCCGGGACAGACGTGTCCACCTATGGGGGTGGGCCTACGCCGAGGACACCTGGGAGGTCGCGGCCCGGCCGGAGCCCGGCTCCTCCCCGGCGATGAAGGCCGCGGCCCGGCGGGCCTTCGCGCGGGCGGGCGTCGGCCTCGACGACGTCGGCGCGCTGGACCTCTACAGCTGTTTCGCGATCGCGCTCCGCTCGGCCTGCGCCGCGACGGGGCTCGACCCGCTCGACCCGCGGGGGCTGACGGTCACCGGCGGCCTGCCGTACGCCGGCGGGCCGGGCAGCGACTACGTCCTGCACTCCACCGCGGCGATGGCCGGACGCCTGCGCGCCGCGCCGGGGCACGGCCTGGTCACCGGGGTCGGCATGCATCTGACCAAGCACACCTACGCGATCTGGTCGACCGAGCCGGGCGGTTCGCTCGGCGACGGCGAGCCGGTCCACACCGCCGAGCCGGTGCCGATCGTGACGGGGTACGAGGGGGCCGCGACCGTCGCCGGATACACCGTCGCGCACGGCAGGGACGGTGCGGCCGACCGCGGCGTCCTCATCGCCGACCTGCCCGGCGGGGGCCGCGCGCACGCCCAGCTCCGCCACCCCGACCTGATCGCCGAGGCCGAATCCCGGGAGCTCGTCGGCAGGAAGGTCCGCCTGGCCGCCGACGGTCCGGTGAACGTCGCGACCTGGTGAAGGCCGTGACCGCCGGCGGCGGTGGTCCCCGGCCGTGACGGGTCCGGGGCGGGAGCCTGGGCCCGCCGGACGGGGGAGCGCCGCGGTCCCGGAGAGGAGCGGCGTGCCGGAGGGGAGTCCGCCGGACGGGGGAGCGCCGTGGTCCCGGAGGCGCGCGGCGCGCCGGAGGGGAGTTCGCCGGCGCCGTGGTCGAGCCGGGGGCGTAGGGTGCGGCCATGTTTGCCGTAACCGCCACACAGACCGATCCCGACAACCCGCTCGCCGGGCTCACGCTCGGCGAGCACCCCGAACCCAAGGTCCCCGACGGCTGGACCACCGTCACGGTGCGGGCCGCCGCGCTCAACCACCACGACCTGTGGACGCTCAAGGGCGTGGGCATCCGCCAGGAGCGGCTGCCCATCGTGCTGGGCGGCGACGCCGCCGGAGTCGACGAGGACGGCAACGAGGTCATCGTGCACTCGGTGATCGGCAGCGGTGCCGACGAGACGCTCGACCCCAAGCGGTCCCTGCTGTCGGAGGTGTACGACGGCACCTTCGCCGAGCGGGTCGCCGTCCCCCGGCGCAACCTGGTGCCCAAGCCCGCCGCGCTCAGCTTCGAGGAGGCGGCCTGCCTGCCCACCGCGTGGCTGACCGCCTACCGGATGCTGTTCGACAAGGCGGGGCTGGAGCCGGGCTCGACCGTGCTGGTCCAGGGGGCCGGAGGCGGGGTGGCCACCGCGCTGATCGCGCTGGGCCGGGCCGGTGGCTACCGGGTCTGGGCCACCAGCCGCTCGGAGGAGAAGCGGGCCCGGGCACTCGACCTGGGTGCCGACCGGGTCTTCGAGAGCGGAGCCCGGCTGCCCGAGCGGGTCGACGCGGTGATGGAGACCGTCGGCCAGGCCACCTGGGACCACTCGCTGAAGGCGCTGCGCCCCGGTGGCCGGATCGTGGTCTCCGGGGCGACCAGCGGCGCCGTCCCCCCGGCCGACCTGAACCGGGTCTTCTTCCTGCAGCTGTCGGTGGTCGGCTCGACGATGGGCACCCGCGACCAGCTCGCCCGCCTGGCCCGCTTCCTGGAGCAGACGGGCCTCCGGCCGGCGATCGACCGGACGCTCCCGCTGGCCGAGGCCCGCGAGGGGTTCGCGGCCATGCACGAGGGGGACGTGTTCGGGAAGATCGTCTTCACCGCGGCAGGCTGAGCCGGCCCTCCGAACCACTCCCGGGCCACCCCTGATCGGCCCGCCGCCGGTCCGCCAGGTGGCGGCGGGCCGGCCCGGAGCGGGGTGACTCAGATCATGATATGTAAGTAACGGGTTACTTTTTGACTTTCCGGATGATAGACACGGATAGGAGACGTATTTCCCGGAGGCCCGGCATGACCGACGCGACCGCACACCCCGACCCCGAACCCTTCGGCCCCGGCACCCTGCTGTGGGAGGGCATGGGGGACCACCGGCTGATGCTCCTGCTGGGCGGCGCCCTCGTCATGCAGGTCATGCACCCGGCCGTCGGCGCCGCGATCGGCGACCACTCGGTCTACCGGGCCGACCCCTGGGGGCGGCTCACCCGCTCGCTGACCTCGCTGCAGACCTGGGTGTACGGCGGGGCGGAGGCGATCGACGAGGGCAGGCGCCTGCGGGAGATGCACAAGGACATCCAGGGGACCGACGCTCAGGGCCGGAGATATCACGCGCTGAGCGCCGAGCCGTACGCCTGGGTGCACCTGACCGCCTTCGAGCGGGCCGTCACCATGGCGGAGTACTTCGGCCGGCCGTACACCCCGCAGGAGGAACGGCGGCTGTATGAGGAGGTCATCCATCTCGGCCGGATCCTGCGGGTCCCCGAGCGGATGTTCCCCGCCACCGTCGACGACTACTGGCGCTACTTCCACGACATGGTCGACACCACACTGGAGAACCACCCGACCGCCCACGACGTGCTGCGCACCGCGCTGACCGTGGGCCCGCCGCCGATCATGCCCGCGGCGCTGCGCGGACTGTGGGGCCCGCTCGGACTCACCTCAGGCCGGGTCAACCACTTCGTCACGGTCGGCACTCTGCCGCCCGCCGTACGCCAGAAGCTGGGGCTGGCGTGGACCGCACGCGACGAGATGCGGCTGCGCCGGCTCGGCCGGGCGGTCGCGGCGACCGTGCCGCGCCTGCCCGAACGGGCCAGATACATGCCGATCGCCTACCGGGCCAGACAGGCCGCACGGGCTCGGGAGCGTCTCGTCCGCGCCATGCGCGTCGCCTGACTGCCGGGGTACGGCCGGCCCGGGCATCCGGGACGGGAACCCCGACAGCAGGAGGGGCGGGCGCGGACCGTACAGCAGGATCACCGGAGCGCGTCGCGGATGCGACGGGCGGCGTCGTAGAGGGCGTCCTGCGCGCTGGCCAGCGTCTCCTCCGTCACCTGCGCCTGCCTGGCGTCCTCACGGATCTCCTCGACGAACTCGGCCAGCATCCGCCCGAGCCGGGCGTCGCTGTCGGGTGACCCGTGCCCGGCGAAGCCCTCGGCCCAGATGCGCTTCCAGTCGTGCTGCCACTCCTTGGTCTGGCGCTGCCATTCCTGCTTCTGGCGCTGCCACTCACGCTTCTGCCGCTGCCACTCGGCCTTCTGCTCCCGCCAGGCGTCGCGCTGCTGCTGCTTGGCCTGCCGCTGCTCCTGCTTGGCGCCCTGGCGCACGTCGCGCGCCATCTGGGTGAGCTCCTCGCGCAGCGACTTCACGGTGTCGCGCACGTCCTCCTTGACCTCGCGGGCGATGTCGCGGACGGAGTCGGAGATCTCCTGTTCGAGGTCGGCGAGCTCGTCGAGCCGGGCGTTCAGCTCCTCGCGGCCCTGGTCGGTGAGGGTGAAGACCTTCTTGCCGTCCACGACCTCGTGGGTGACCAGGCCCTCCTCCTCCAGCCGGGCCAGGCGGGGGTAGATCGTGCCGGGCGAGGGCGAGTAGACGCCCAGGAACCGGTCCTGCAGCAGCCGGATCACCTCGTAGCCGTGGCGCGGGCTCTCCTGGAGCAACTTGAGGAGGTAAAGACGGAGCCGCCCGTGGCCGAAGACCGGGCTCATGCCTGCTCTCCCTTCAGCAGAGTGACGTCCGCCGAGACGGTGGTCGCCGACAGGGACGCCATGCCGCCGCCGAGCCGGCCGGTCAGCGTCTTCACGCCGGGCTGGCTGGAGTGGTCGAGCCCGGGGAAGGCGGTGGCGAGCCGGCCGGAGGTGGAGCGGAGCGTGACGTCGGTCTCGACCGCGTGCGGCAGCCGGAGCACTATGTCGCCCGAGACGCTGTTCAGCGTCACGTGGCCGGTCGGGGGGAGCTCCAGGTCGGCGGTGATCCGGCCGGAGACGGTGGTGGCGCGCAGGCGGCGGGGCGTGCCCTGGGCCACGGTCAGCTCGCCCGAGACGCTCTTGAAGGACAGGTCGCCGACCAGGCTGCGGCTCTCCATGTCGCCGGAGACGGTGTCGGCGTGGATCTCGCCGCTCACCCCGTCGAGCACGATCTCACCGGAGACGCTCTTGACCGAGGTGCGGCTCTCGAAGCCGGCGACGACGGCCGAGGCGGAGACCACTCCCACGTTGACCGGGCACTCCTTCGGAACGGTCAGCGTCAGCGTGGTCTCCCGGCGCCCGGCACGGAGCCAGCCGAGCAGGCCGTCCCAGGTCAGGTCCTTGTAGGCGACGGTGAGCGTGCCGTCGTCCTCGTGGGTGACGATCAGGGGAGAGTCGTCGATGCCGGCGACCTCAAGGGTGGACGGGCCGTCACTGGCCAGCACTGCCAGCCGGCCCGCCACGATCCGGACGTTGAGCTTGCTCACGGAGTCGAAGGCGAGCTGCTCGGGTTTCTCGATGGTCCACTGCCGCATGTTCGTGACCTCCTTGTACAAGACACGATATGTCGCGTTGTGCGAGGAGGTCAAGATATATCGCGTTCTTCTTACTCGTCCTCGTCGTCCAGCCGGGCCAGCCAGGTGGCCAGCCGTTCCACCGGGGTCTCGAACTCGGGGTTCAGGTCGACGAACTCGCGCAGCCGCTCGGCCAGCCAGACGATGTTGACCTCTTCCTCGCCGCGGCGCTCGACGAGCTCCTCGATGCCCCGATCGGTGAAGTACATCCTTCTCCTCCAGTAACGGGAAGTCCCCCACAGAGGTTCCTGTGGGGGACTTCCGAAGGTGACGCCCAGGCCCTGTCCCGCGGCTCTTCTGCCTGCCGCGGGACGGGTCCTAGTTGAAGATCTCTCCCAGGATCTGCTGCAGCTCCGCCTCGTGCGCCGAGTGCGAGCCCGTCGCGGGGGAGGAGTTCGCCTTGCGGGAGACCCGCTTGATCGGACGCCCGCCGAACGCGTCGGGGTTCTCCGCCAGCTTCAGCGTCAGGAACGGCCACGGGCCCATGTTGACCGGCTCGTCCTGCGCCCACACCAGCTCGACACCGTCGGCGTAGCGTCCCAGCTCGGCCGCGAGCGGGTTGGCCGGGAACGGGTAGAGGCGCTCCAGCCGGACGATCGCCACGTCCCTGCGGCCCTGCGCGTTACGCGCCGCCGCCAGGTCGTAGTAGATCTTGCCGGAGCAGAGCACGACCTTGCGGACCTCCGACGGGCTCACCGTGGTGTCGCCGAGCACCGGCCGGAACGAGCCCGAGGTGAACTCGGCGACCGGCGAGACCGCCGCCTTGTGCCGGAGCAGCGACTTGGGCGTGAACACCACGAGCGGACGGTGCCGGTTGGACTTCGTCTGCCAGCGCAGCAGGTGGAAGTAGTTCGCCGGCAGCGTGGGCTGGGCCACGGTCATGTTGTCGTAGGCGCACATCTGCAGGAAGCGCTCGATGCGGGCCGAGGAGTGGTCCGGGCCCTGACCCTCGTAGCCGTGCGGCAGCAGCAGGGTGACGCCGGAGCGCTGGCCCCACTTCTGCTCGCCCGCGGTGATGTATTCGTCGATCACGGACTGGGCGCCGTTGACGAAGTCACCGAACTGGGCCTCCCAGGCGACCAGGGCCTCGGGGCGCTCCACGCTGTAGCCGTACTCGAAGCCGAGCGCGGCGTACTCGCTGAGCAGCGAGTCGTAGACGTAGAACTTCGTGGTGCCCTGGTTGAACGTCTTGAGCGGGGTGTGCTCCTCGCCGGTGAGGCGGTCGACCAGCACGGCGTGCCGCTGGACGAAGGTGCCGCGCCGGGAGTCCTGGCCGACCAGCCGGACCGGGTGGCCGTCGATCAGCAGCGACCCGAAGGCGAGGGTCTCGCCCATGCCCCAGTCGATGCGGTCCTCGGCGACCATCTGGCCGCGGCGCTGGATGACCGGCAGCAGGCGCGGGTGGGCGGTGAAGCCCTCCGGCAGGTTGAGCTGGGTGTCGACGATCCGCTTGACGGTCTCCTCGGAGATCCCCGTCGGGGTGTCGTCGTGCGACCAGGGGATGACGGAGTCGACGTCGACCGGGCGGGCGAACTCGCCGGTCGTCACCTTGGCCGCCTCGCGGGTCTCGGCGAAGGCGTTCTCCAGCTTGGCCTGGTAGTCGCGGAGCGCGCCCTCGGCCTCCTCCACCGTGATGTCGCCCCGGCCGATCAGCGCCTCGGTGTAGAGCTTGCGGGTGGAGCGCTTGGCGTCGATCAGGTCGTACATCAGCGGCTGGGTGAAGCTCGGGTTGTCCGACTCGTTGTGGCCGCGGCGCCGGTAGCAGATCAGGTCGATCACGACGTCCTTGCGGAACGCCTGGCGGTATTCGAAGGCCAGCTTGCCGACCCGGACCACGGCCTCGGGGTCGTCGCCGTTGACGTGGAGGATCGGGGCCTGGATCATCCGGGCCACGTCGGTGGCGTAGACGCTGGAGCGGGAGCTCGCCGGGCTGGTGGTGAAGCCGACCTGGTTGTTGACCACGATGTGCACCGTGCCGCCGGTGCGGTAGCCCCGCAGCTGCGACAGGTTCAGCGTCTCGGCCACCACGCCCTGGCCTGCGAAGGCCGCGTCGCCGTGGACGAGCACGGGCAGGACCGTGAAGCCCTCCTCGCCGCGCTCCAGCAGGTCCTGCTTGGCGCGGACCACGCCCTCCAGGACCGGGTCGACCGTCTCCAGGTGGGAGGGGTTGGCCACGACCGAGGTCTTCAGCTTGCTGCCGTCGGGCGAGACGAAGTCGCCGGTGGCGCCCAGGTGGTACTTCACGTCACCGGAGCCGTGCGCCGTCCGCGGGTCGATGTTGCCCTCGAACTCGCCGAAGATCTGGCCGTAGGACTTGCCCACGATGTTGGCCAGCACGTTCAGGCGGCCGCGGTGGGCCATGCCGATGACGGCCTCGTCGAGGTCCTCCTCCGCGGCGGCCGACAGCACCGAGTCGAGCAGCGGGATCAGCGACTCGCCGCCCTCCAGCGAGAAGCGCTTCTGGCCGACGAACTTGGTCTGCAGGAACGTCTCGAACGCCTCGGCGGTGTTGAGCCGCTCCAGGACGCGCAGCTGCTCGGTGCGGTCGGGCTTGGCGTGCGGACGCTCCACCCGCGCCTGGATCCAGGCCCGCTCCTCGGGGTTCTGCATGTGCATGTACTCCACGCCGATGGTGCGGCAGTAGGAGTCGCGCAGCACGCCGAGGATCTCGCGCAGCTTCATCAGGGGACGGCCGCCGAAGCCGCCGGTGGCGAACTCGCGCTCCAGGTCCCACAGGGTCAGCCCGTGCGACTTGATGTCGAGGTCGGGGTGCTTGCGCTGCTTGTACTCCAGCGGGTCGGTGTCGGCCATCAGGTGGCCGCGGACCCGGAAGGCGTGGATCAGCTCGATGACCCTGGCCGACTTGGCCACGTCGTCGTCGTGCGTGGTCGAGATGTCCTGGACCCAGCGGACCGGCTCGTAGGGGATCCGGAGGGCCTCGAAGATCTCGTCGTAGAAGCCGTTCTCGCCCAGCAGCAGCCGGTGGACCTGGCGCAGGAAGTCGCCCGACTGGGCGCCCTGGATGATCCGGTGGTCGTAGGTGCTGGTGAGCGTCATGACCTTGCTCACCGCGAGGCGGGAGAGCGTCTCGGGGGAGGCGCCCTGGTATTCCGCGGGGTATTCCATCGCGCCGACACCGATGATGGTGCCCTGCCCCGGCATCAGCCGCGGCACCGAGTGGACGGTGCCGATCGTGCCCGGGTTGGTCAGCGAGATCGTGGTGCCGGAGAAGTCGTCGACGCCGAGCTTGCCCGCCCTGGCCTTGCGCACGACGTCTTCGTACGCCACCCAGAACTGGCGGAAGTCCATGGTCTCCGTCGCCTTGATCGACGGCACCAGGAGCTGGCGGGTGCCGTCGCTCTTGGCGACGTCGATGGCCAGGCCCAGGTTGACGTGCTCGGGCTTGACCAGCACCGGCTTGCCGTCGACCTCGGTGTAGGAGTGGTTCATCTCCGGCAGGACTGCCAGGGCCTTGATGACCGCGTAACCGATCAGGTGCGTGAACGAAACCTTGCCGCCGCGACCGCGCGACAGGTGGTTGTTGATCACGATGCGGTTGTCGATGAGAAGCTTCGCCGGGACTGCGCGGACGCTGGTCGCCGTCGGGACCTCGAGGCTGGCCTCCATGTTGGCCGCGGTCCTGGCGGCCGCGCCACGGAGTCGGACTTCCTCGGCACCGGCGGGCAACTGCGTCTCCTGCTTGGGCTTGTCCGCCGGGGTGGCCTTGGCCTTCGGCGCGGGGGTGACCGGTGTGGCGGCCGGGGTCACCGGAGCCGCAGCGGGGGTTGGAGTGGAGGGCGCGGCTGTGGCCGCCCCCGGGGGTGCGGCTCGCCCCGACCCGGAGTCAGGGGTGTAATCAGCGAAGAAATTCCACCAGGCACGGTCCACAGACTCGGGATCCTGGAGGTACTTCTGGTACAGCTCGTCGACAAGCCATTCGTTTTGACCAAAGGCTGCCAGCGGGTTTGTCCGCGACGACTCAGACGACACGGCGGAAATCGCCCTCTTCCGCAGATCGGCGTTGATGATAGAGAACCTGTCCAAGGCTACTCGCCTGGACCCGGACCTGCGCCAGTCTGAGCGCAGCTCGTCGCCTGATCCTCTCAGTAGAGTGCAAAACAGTCACCTCCGGGGGCCTGTCCGGGAGGTGTGGTCCTGGTCACCCCTGCTCGACGAGCCGCGACTCGACCCGGACGCCGGGGGTGATGACCTTGAGGAGGTCCACCAGCTCGTCGCCCGCCGCGCCCAGCTCCTCCAGCGACATGGGCGCCAGCCGCTCCAGCAGGAACAGCGCGTCCGTGGTCTCCTCGGTGATCCGGGTGCGCACGCACTGCCGCCAGTTCCACCGCCGGCAGGTGACGCCCCTGTCGTCGCGCCAGACCACCTCGCCGATCTCCGGATGGTCGACGGCGGGCTCGCCCTTCTCGACGACCTCGAACGGCTCGTCCCCGGCGGCGCGGACCAGCCGGGCCGCCCCCTCGTAGCGGGCCAGGTCCTCCCCGCCGATCGGCAGCCCGTGCCTGACGCTGACCGTGTTGTAGGCGTCGACCACCAGATTGATCTCCGGCAGCGGCATCCGCCGGACCAGCGCGTCGACCGACGGCCTGGTCCGCTGCGGCTTGGCCCCGAACGCCCGGTAGGCCTCCCGCCACGCCTCGACCTTCGGATCCTCGACGCCCACCGCCTCGCCGGCCGCCCCGGCCAGCCAGGCCCGTGACCTGTCGTCCGTCGGTCCGTTACGCAGGCCGTACGCGCCCACCGCCAGGACCGCGAAGTCCGGCCGGAGCGCCCTGACCGCGGGGTCCACCCAAATGTCGTCAATCACGCGTCTCAGTTTAGGCCGTGTGGACATCGCCCCAGTTGAGACGGACGGACCCCGGCGGTCCCGCCGGGGTGGGCGGACCGGCGGAGCGCGGGCCGGCGAGAGGGCCCCGGGGCGGCCGCCCGCCGGGGCGGCCGCCGGTCGGGGTCAGCGGCAGAGCGCTCCGTTGAGGAGGAACCGCTCGGGGACGGGATCGGCGCCGGGGGCGCTCCTGCCGGTGAAGCCGAAGGTGACCGAGCCGCCCGGCCGGATCCTCCGGTTCCAGCTCAGGTTCTCGGCCGTGGCCGTGGCCCCCTCCTGGGTGATGGTGGCGCTCCAGCCGTCGCCGATCCGCCGGCCGCCGAGGAAGGACCACTTCAGGGTCCAGCCGTCGACCGCCTCCGTGCCGGTGTTCCGTACGGTGACCTGGGCGGTGAAGCCGTCGGGCCACACGCCGTGCCGGGTGTAGGTCACCTTGCAGGGGGCCGCGGGGGTGACGTCGGCGACGAAGGCCGAGATCCAGGCGAGCGGGGAGTTCCAGTTGATGGTCAGCTCGTTGGTGGACCACGACTCGATGTCGTCGATGTAGCAGAACTGGGGCTTGCAACCGCGGAGCTTGGCCTGGGCCACCGGGTCCTGGATGCCGGAGTTCGGCCCGCCGGCCAGGGTGCCGCGCGGCGGGTTGGGCAGGGCCGCGTCGAGCTGGTGGGCGTACCAGCGGCTGTGCTGGTTGCGGGAGGCGACCTCGCCGTAGCCGGTCACGTAGGACTGGTTGAGCGCGTTGCGGCCGAGGAGATAGTCCATCCCCTCCAGCACCCCGTCGCGATACTTCGCCTGGCCGCTCAGGTCGTGCGCGGTGGCCATCACGACCATGTTGTTCAGCACCAGGTTGTTGGAGCCCCAGTCGAAGTCCGGCGGGTTGTACGGCAGGCCGTACGGGTGGGCCCGCTGCACGGCCAGATACTTGTCGGCGCCCCCGAGGACCGACGCCTGGACGGCGGCGCGGCCGGGCAGCTCGCTGGGGACGGTGGCCAGGTCGAGCCGGCCGAGCTGGGCGGTGTTGCCCCAGTCGAAGCCGCGATCGCGCCAGATGTCGCCGGTGTGGTGCGGGGAGGCGAGCACCTGGTCCCTGAACTCCTTCTCACCGGTGGTGAGGTAGAGCTCGGCCGCCGCCCAGTAGAACTCGTCGGTGACGTCGTCGTCGCTGTAGGCGCCGCCGCCCACGCCGTCGGCCGGGTCGGCGTAGCGCGCGGGCTCGGCCACCGCGGCGGCCCACGCCCTGCGGGCGGCCGCCAGGTTGCGCGCGGCGAACGCGGCGTCGTAGGGGGCGAACAGCCGGGCCGCCTGGGCCGCGGTGGCGGCCAGGTTGAGGGTGGCAGCCGTGGACGGCGGGTGCAGCTCGCGCCGCTGCGGGTCGAGGTGGGGCAGGAGCGGCAGGCCGGTCCAGGAAGCGTCGTGGATCTTGTGGTGGGCCATCCCGGCGTGCGGCCTGCCGTCGGGGATCTGCATGCTGAGCATGAACTCCTGCTCCCAGCGGGCCTCGTCCAGGATGTCGGGCACCCCGTTGCCGCTCTCCGGGATGTCCAGCTCGCCGTCCTCGAAGGCGCCCTTGGTCATGCCCCGCTCGAACTCCGACATCAGCTGGTGGACCGAGACGCCGCCGTTGACCACGTACTTGCCGTGGTCGCCCGCGTCGTACCAGCCGCCCCTGACGTCGAGGGAGTAGTCGCAGACGCCCGGCCGGCAGGGCACGCTCGTGTCGCCCTGGTTCGGCGCGGCGCCCACGTGGCCGGCGGGCCTGCCGTACCCGGGGCGGAGACTGTCGAGGATCTCGACGCCGCTGCGCTGGGGGTAGTAGAACTTCAGCGCGTCGGTGCGGAGCCGCCTGTAGAGGCCGCCGTCGAGGTCGAAGGGGCGGCTGGTCTCGCCGTCGGCCTCCAGCGTGTAGCCGGTGCCCGGGGCGGTGACGGAGCCGAAGTCGATCGAGTGCACGTTCTGGCCCGAGCTGCCGTCCACCCCGCGCGGGGTGGTGGCCCCGGTCGCGACGACCGCGGATCCCTTCTTGAGCCTCCAGGTCACGGCCTCGGTCCTGTCGGTGACCAGGGTGGCGTTCTTCGGGCCGGTGGGCAGGTAGCCCGCCATGTTCACCCGGACGCGCGGTCCGGTGTCGGGCCTGTGGACGTCGGGCTCGGCGCCGCCCCTGAGCGAGACGTCGTCCACGCAGAAGCGCCAGGGGGTGGCGCTGCCCCCGAGCTGGAAGGCCACCTGGGCGTCGGGCAGGTCCACGGGGGAGGTGAAGGTGTAGGCGTAGGCGTTGCCGGAGACGCTCAGCTCGGGGTTGGCCGACAGATACTGGGTGTAGGGGTCGGCCGGGAGCTGGATGAGGGCCTTGGCGACGCGGCCGGGGGTCGCGACGCCGAAGAAGGAGTATCGGTACGTCTCGTCCTTGACCAGCGGGATGTCGTTCTGGCCGACGATGACGTCCCACGGGTTGGCCGTGCCGCCGGGGACGTCGGCGCAGAGCCGGCCGCCGTCGGCCTCCAGGGTGGTGTTGGCGGTGCTCCACCAGGGAGCCGTGCCGGTGTCGAAGGTGCCGTTGACGATCTGTTCCGGGCCGTCGTCGGCGGCGGCGGGAGAGGGGCGCGGTGCCGCCGTGGCGGCGGGCGAGGACGGCGGCGTCACCATGGCGGCGGCCACGGCGAGGGCGAGCCAGGCGGGCGGTCTGATCACGTGGGTCCCTTCAGGCGGGGTGCACGATCAGGTGAGAGCGCTCCCAAAAGGAGATGCGCCGATGCTTCCAGCGCGTCTCCCCCTCGTCAATGAGCGGCTCCCCGGCCCCGGGGGCTGACCGGCCGGATGCCCGGCCCGGGCTGTGAAACTTTCATGTGATCAAGCCCCTGCCGTGCCGTCCGCCGGCCGCTCCGGCCGCCCGGAGGGCGGCTGTCCCGCCGTCCAGTCGAGCTCCGGGCCGCGCGGCACGATCCGGCTCGGGTTGATGTTCGTCTGCGTCACGAAGTAATGGCGCTTGATCTGGTCGAAGTCGGTGGTGTCGCGGAAGGCCGGGATCGCGTACAGGCGGCGGGCGTAGGCCCACAGGGCCGGGTAGTCGGTCAGCCGCCTGATCGAGCACTTGAAGTGGGAGTGGTAGACCGCGTCGAACCTGGCGAGCGTCGGGTAGAGCCGGACGTCGCTCTCGGTGAGCGCTTCGCCGTGCAGGTATGGCCGGCCGGCCAGCCGCTCCTCCAGCAGGTCCAGCGTGTCGAAGACCCTGACGACCGCCTCGTCGTAGGCCGCCTGGGAGGTGGCGAACCCGGTCCGGTAGACGCCGTCGTTGAGCCCGTTGAAGATCACCTCGTTCAGCGCGTCGATCTCCCCGCGCAGCGCGGCCGGGTAGAGGGCGGGCGCGCCGTCGGCGTGCCAGGGCGCGAAGGCGGTCTCCAGGGTGAGGGTGATCTGCGGGTAGTCGTTGGTGACCAGGCGCCCGGCGGTGACGTCCCATACGCAGGGCACGGTGTAGCGGCCCTGGTAGCCGGGGTCGGAGCTGAGGTAGAGCTCCGAGAGATACTCCACGCCGGTGACCGGGTCGCCGCCGGGGATCCGCCAGCCCTTCTCGTCCCTGATCGGGTCCACGATCGTCACGCCGACGACGTCCTGGAGGCCGAGCAGTTCGCGCACGATGAGCGAGCGGTGCGCCCAGGGGCAGGCGTAGGAGGCGTAGAGCTGGTAGCGGCCCGGCTCCGGCGGATGCTGGCCGTCGGGTTCGATCCGCGTGGTGAACCGGTTCGGTTGCCGGACGAAGCGTCCGCTCTCGGAGATTTCGCGTCCCAGGTCCATGGCTCGACCGTACGCCACCCCGAGGAGAACATGATTCTGTCCAGAGGTGGGATCGGGGTGACGGGCGGGGGCGCCCGCCTGGGCGCGGACGGACCCGGCCTGTGGTGCCCCGGGTAATCCCTGGTGACGCCCCCGCCGCCCACCCTCCTCGGAGTATTTCATGCAAAACCAGTAGGAAATATTGACTTAGCGCCAGGCCGTGCGTAGCTTCTCCCATATGGGCATCTATCTGACCCGGTGTGCACATGTCGACTTCTGTCGAGTGTCCAGCGCCCAGTGTCCGTGATCACGAATCGACCCCCGCCGTCCCTCCCCGTCACCCAGGACGCCTCTCGTGATCAAGACCAGACATGTCCCTCTCTCCGTGCTGCTGGTGGGGCTCCTCACCGCCTGCGGCGCGCGGGCCTCCGCCGGATCCGGCGGGCCCGAGACGCTGGAGCTGCGCTACCAGGGCAGCGTCGGCGCCGTCACCTTCCCCGAGTTCGCCGAGGCGCTCGGCTACCTCGGCCCCGTCAAACTCAAGTGGATCGGCAACACGATCTCCGGCCCGCAGGACATCCAGGCCGCGGCGACCGGTCAGACCGACTTCGGCGGCGCGTTCAACGGCGCCATCGTCAAGCTGGCCGCGGCCAAGGCCCCGATCAAGGCCGTGATCGGCTACTACGGCAGTGACAAGGACAGCTACATCGGCTACTTCGTGCCGGACGGCTCACCGGTCAAGGGCCCGCGTGACCTGATCGGCAAGAAGATCGGCGTCAACACCCTGGGCGCCCACCTGGAGGCGGTGCTCAAGGAATACCTCAAGCGCGGCGGGCTGACCCCCGACGAGATCAAGCAGGTCGAACTGGTCGTCGTGCCGCCGGTCAACACCGAGCAGGCGCTCCGCCAGGGCCAGATCGACGTGGCCGCGCTGAGCGGCATCCTCCGCGACAAGGCGCTGCGGCGTGGCGGGATCCATCCGCTCTTCAAGGACATCGACCTGTTCGGCCCCTTCACCGCGGGCAGCGTCGTCCTCACCGAGAAGTTCATCGAGCGGAACCCGGAGACCACGAAGAAGTTCGTCGAGGCGTACGCCAAGGCCGTCGAGTGGACGCAGACCCACTCCCGCGAGGAGGTCGTCGCCAAGGCGAAGGAGATCATCGCCAAACGCGGGCGGAACGAGGACACCACCGCCATCGAGTTCTGGAAGAGCAGCGGGGTGGCCAACAAGGGCGGAGTCATCGACGCGCGGGAGTTCCAGACCTGGATCGACTGGCTGGAGCGCGAGGGCGAGATCGACAAGGGCCAGGTCAAGGCCGAGGACCTCTTCACCAATGCCTACAACCCCTTCGGAGGCACCCGATGAAGATCCGGATTCAGGGGATCGGCAAGGAGTTCCGCGTCCGCGGCGCCGGCCGCCCGTTCACCGCCCTCGACGACGTCAACCTCGACGTGCGGGCCGGGGAGTTCCTCACCCTGGTCGGGCCGAGCGGCTGCGGCAAGTCCACCCTCCTCGACCTGCTCGCCGGACTGACCGAGCCGACCAGCGGCCGGATCCTGCTCGACGGGGTCCCCGTCGACGGTCCCGGTCTGGACCGGGGGATCGTCTTCCAGCAGTACGCGTTGTTCCCCTGGCGCACGGCGCTGTCCAACGTCGAGTTCGGGCTGGAGGCGAAAGCCGTACCGAGGAAGGAGCGCGCGGAGCGGGCCAGGGCCTATCTGGAGCTGGTGGGACTGCGCGGGTTCGAGGAGCGCTACCCGCACGAGCTCTCCGGCGGCATGCGCCAGCGCGTGGCCATCGCCCGGAGCCTGGCCTTCGACCCGGAGGTGCTGCTGATGGACGAGCCGTTCGCCGCGCTGGACGCCCAGACCCGCGAGTCCCTCCAGGAGGAGCTGCTGCGGATCTGGGAGAAGACCGGCAAGACGGTCGTGTTCATCACCCACGGCATCGACGAGGCCGTGTATCTCGGCCAGCGGATCGCGGTCATGACGTCCCGGCCGGGCCGGATCAAGCGGGTCGTCGAGGTCGAGTTCGACTCCCGCGAGGGGGACCTGCGGGCCGGCACGCGCTTCGGCGAGTACCGCCACGAGGTGTGGACGCTCCTGCGCGACGAGGTCGCGGCGGCCAGGGCGGAGGAGGCGGTCCCCGTTGGCTAGCGTCTCGACCGGCGCCTCCGCCGCCGGGGTGGGCGCGCGCCTGCTGCGCGGCCCGGGGCGCCTGGCGGCGGCGGTGGGCCGGCGGGCCGCCGCCCTGGGCGCGCTCGCCGCGCTCTGGGAGGTCCTGCCCCGGCTGGAGGTGGTGGACCCCACCTTCCTGACGCCGCTGTCACAGGTCCTGGCGGCCTGGTGGGAGCTGCTCCTCTCCGGCGAGCTGCTCGACCACGCCCAGGCCAGCCTGGTCAGGTCCCTGGCCGGGTTCGCCCTGGCGATCGTCGCGGCCATCCCCCTCGGCCTGCTGATCGGCTGGTACCGGCCGCTGGCCGACCTGCTCAACCCGGTGCTCGAACTGTTCCGCAACACCGCGGCGCTCGCCCTGCTCCCGGTGTTCGTGCTGATCCTCGGGCTCGGCGAGACCTCCAAGATCTCGATCATCCTGTACGCCTGCGCCTGGCCGATCCTGCTCAACACGATCGCAGGGGTGAAGAGCGTGGACCCTCTGCTGATCAAGTCGGCCCGGTCGATGGGGCTCCGTCCGGTCCGGCTGTTCCAGAAGGTGATCCTCCCTGCCGCGGTGCCCATGATCTTCACCGGCGTCCGGCTCGCCGGGGCCTACTCGATTCTCGTGCTGGTCGCCGCCGAGATGGTCGGCGCCAAGGCCGGCCTCGGCTATCTGATCAACTACGCCCAGTTCAACTTCCGGGTGCCCGACATGTACGCCGGAATCCTCACGATCTCCGTGCTCGGACTGCTCTTCAACCAGCTCCTCGTCCGTCTGGAGCGCCGCTTCTCGACCTGGAGGACCTCCTGATGGCCGCCCGGCAACTGCACCTGAACGCCTTCCTGATGGGCGTCGGGCACCACGAGGCCGCCTGGCGGCACCCGCGCGCCGAGCCCGCCGGGATCACCGACGTCCGGCACTACCAGCGGCTGGCGGAGATCGCCGAGCGGGGCAAGCTCGACTCGGTCTTCCTCGCCGACGGCCTGGCCCTGTGGGGCAACGTCAGGCACAACGCGCTCGGCGGGCTGGAGCCCCTCACCCTGCTGGCGGCGCTGGCCACGGTGACCGAGCACATCGGCCTGATCGCGACCGTCTCCACCACCTACAACGAGCCGTTCCACGTCGCCCGCAAGTTCGCGTCGCTGGACCACATCAGCGGCGGCCGGGCCGGCTGGAACATCGTCACCTCCGCGAGCGAGGCGGAGGCGCGCAACTTCGGCGTCGAACGCCCCGCCCACAAGGAACGCTACGACCGCGCCGCCGAGTTCCTGCAGGTCGTCACCGAGCTCTGGGACAGCTGGGAGGACGGGGCGATCCTGGGCGACCGCCGCAGCGGGGACTACGCCGACACCGCCAGGATCCACGCCCTCGACCACGTCGGCCGCCACTTCCGGGTCCGGGGCCCGCTGAACACCTCCCGTCCCCCGCAGGGCCACCCCCTGCTGGTCCAGGCCGGCTCCTCCGAGGACGGCAAGGAGTTCGCCGCCCGCTACGCCGAGGCCGTGTTCACCGCGCAGCAGACCCTCCAGGAGGGCCAGGAGTTCTACTCCGACCTCAAGTCCCGGCTCGGCCGGTACGGCAGGCGCGACGACGAGCTGCTGATCCTCCCCGGCATCTCACCGATCATCGGCTCCACCGAGCGTGAGGCGCTCCAACTGGAGAGGGAGCTCGAAGAGCTGATCATCCCCGCGTACGGCGTGCAGCAGCTGTCGGGCATCCTCGGCGTGGACCTGTCGGACCACCCGCTGGACAGTCCCCTGCCGGAGGTCGCCCAACCGGCCGACGGCCAGCAGAGCCGGTTCAAGCTCGTCACCGATCTCGCCCGGCGTGAGCGGCTGACCCTGCGGGAGCTGATCGGCCGCCTGGCCGGCGGCCGGGGGCACCGCGTGGTCACCGGCACCCCGGAGCGGATCGCCGACCAGATTCAGGAATGGTTCACCAGCGGCGCGGCCGACGGCTTCAACATCATGCCGCCGGTCCTGCCGAGCGGCCTGGCGGACTTCGTCGACCACGTCGTGCCCGAGCTGCAGGCCCGTGGCCTGTTCCGCACCGAGTACGGAGGCCGCACACTGCGTCAGAACTACGGCCTGGCGCGTCCAGCATCCCGTTTCGAGCAGAAGGCGCCGGTGGCTTCATGAGCATCGTGACCGTGGTGGGCAACCCGCGAGCCGGGTCCCGCACCTACGAGGTGGCCGTCCAGGCCATCCAGATCCTCGCCCGGAGCACGGGCCGCGAAGGGCCCTCCGAGATCGTCGACCTGTCCGGCCTCGCGCCCCTGCTGTTCGCCCCGGAGGCGTCGTCCGCGGTGGAGGCCGCGCTGGAGATCGTCGCCCAGGCGAGCGTGCTGGTGGTGGCGTCCCCGACCTACAAGGGCACCTACACCGGCCTGCTCAAGACCTTCCTGGACCGGCTGCCGGGCGGCGCGCTGGCCTCCAGCGTGGCGCTGCCGCTGCTGGTGATGGGGGACGCGCGGCACGCCCTGGCGGTGGAGGTCCACTTCCGGCCGCTCCTGGTGGAGCTGGGCGCCACGGTCCCCACCCCGGGCCTGGCGCTGCTGGAGTCGGAGATCAACGCCCTCGACGCCGTCGTCGGCCGCTGGGCCGACCGGGTCGCCCCTCAGGTCGCCGCGGCGCTCAGGGAAGGAGCTCCGGCGTGATATTTGGAAGAGACGGAGCTATGAATGGGTTGCCGACCATAAGCGTGTTTCATACCGCGGAGGAGGAAAAGTGATCGAGTGGAGCGAGGCGGCCGGGAGGCGTGGCACCTTGGTGACGTTCGACGGGATCACGAGGCCCCGAGAGTTCCCGAGCTCCACCGAGAACCGGGGCGAGGAGTCATGACCGAGACCCTGCCCGGCCGGGCGGTCGACGGCGAGCGGTTCCGTCAGGCGCTGGCCGTGCACGCGGCCGGGGTGGTCGTGGTCACCGCCCAGTCCGAGGGGATCCCGGTCGGCCTGACCGCCACCTCCTTCTCCTCGGTGAGCCTCGCGCCCCCGCTGGTCTCCTTCTACGTCGACCAGTCTTCGACCACCTGGCCCTGGCTCCGGCAGGCCGACCACTTCGCGGTGAACGTCCTGGCCAGCGACCAGGCCGAGCTGGCCACCCGGTTCGCCCGGAAGGGCGTCGACCGCTTCGCCGCCCCCACCTCCTGGCGGCCCGGCCCGCTGGGCGTCCCCCTGCTGAGCGGAGTGTCCGCCCAACTGATCTGTGCCCCTCACTCCACCGTCGACATAGGCGATCACATCCTCGTCGTCGGCCTCGTCACCGAGACCAACCTTGACCCCGGCGGCCGCCCTCTCCTCTACCACCAGGGCCGCTTCGGCCGATTCATCCCGCATCCCTGAGTCGCGGCCCCACGTCCCCGCATCTCCGGCTCACGACCCCGCACCCCGCCCCGCGCCCCGGCTCCCCGGGCTGTGCGGGGAGCGCTCCGCCCGGCCTGCAGACACTGCGCACCGCCTACAACTGGGC
>NZ_JBSFPS010000088.1:0-33573 GCF_053588315.1 Streptosporangium sp. NPDC003464
GCTGCTGCCGGTGCGTGAGCGGGTGCTGGGTCCTGAACATCCGCAGACGCTGACCGCCCGGGCCAACCTGGCGTTCTGGACGAAGGAGGCTGAGGGGCGTCCCTGAAACGGTCGTTTACGGGACGGTGAAACGATCATGGATGCCGAGGAGCGTTCGCCCAGGAACGGCCGTCCCGAAACTCATCCCGAAACCTTGCCTCTGGAAATTGAGTTTCAGGACCCTTTTCGGGACGATGGACAGATGCGCATCCCCGTGAAGGCTGCCGATTTTGGGTGTCGGTAAGGCTGGCTCCACGGGCCGCCACGCGCGAGGCAAGAGTGCCGAATTGCGGAATGGCGGCGGCACTTCGTCCGGTTCATCCTGGCGCAGTACCCGCGTAATCACGGTCGCGACGTTTAAAAGTGCCGCCTCCATGCGAACTCAGCACTTCCTGCTGCGACTCAGGAAGGCTCCCACCAGCAGTAATGGTACAGATGGCGGCAGGTGCGCTTGTCCTTACCGGCAGGCCGATTTCCGAAGTCAACTGCACGGATTTCTGAAGTCGTGTGCACAGACGGCTGAGCGCAGAGGCCTCACGGCTTCCTGAGGATCCCGCGCAAGATCAGTCCGTGTCGGTTGCGGCGAGCAAGCGTAGTCGTTGGTTATCCGGAGACAGGGCGGTGATGCCGATGTCCCAGGCGACTTGCTCGAACCATTTCGTGGTCGCTTCGAAGGTGTACCAGTGGGATGTCTGGACTCGCTGTTCGGCGTCGGCGAAGGCCTCCCCGCCCGACGTTCCGGTCAGGCCGCGGAGCGACTGCCATGCGGCCAGCCTGCCGTACGCGCCGTAGAGGCCTTGGTTGTAGGCGCCTCCCGTGGACGCGGCGGCGAACAACACCTGCCAGGCCCGGGAAGGTGGACAGGGAGAAGTCGACAGCGTCATCTTGCGGCCGAGACCAGTGAGACAGCCGAGACCAGCGAGGCATTCGAGGTTCAGCGCGGCGAGCAGGTCGGCGATCGATCCTGCAGGTCCGTCGAGCTCGAATGATCTGGATTCGATCTGGCCGTTCGATTCCTCTGCCCAGTTCGTGACGGCGCTCTCGATGGCCTCGGAAGTCTCGGGCGTGCTGATCTCCCGGACCGGGGGTGGAGCGGCGCCTTTCTCGGAGGTGACCGCTGATCCTTCGTCTGACGGTCCGAAGGGAAGCGAGTGGCTGGAGCCGCGAACGCTGTAGCCGGGAAGCTCGTGTCCCTCTTCTACTGGTGAGCGTCTCAGAGGAAGCCACCGCAAGGGGTGGTGGCTCCAGTGCGGAGACGTGGCCCACTCCGCGATCGCCGGCACATTTTCGATGACCGAGTCCCGGAGGATCAGTTCATGAACGAGGCATGCCCGGAGTTCCTCTGAGCCGCCCCCGCTCCGCAACCCACCGGCGAAGACCTGTGCCAGGTCCTCTGCAGAATGGTTGGAGGCAAGGAGTGACGCCAGATACCGCGCCTTCTTGCGGTCTCCTTCTTCGATGACCGCAAGAAGGCGGAGCGTCTGCTCCATGTGCTCACGTCCGGCTGCGACGGTCAGAAGACGCAGAACGGAGTTGAACACGCTTCGGTACTGCCAGATCGGATTGGAGGATGCCCCGAACCGCTTGAAGAGGGCGATTCCAAGATCTGCGACGAACATGGCATCTCCCTGGGTCAGCCTTCGCTCCGCCAGGTCGCGCACACTGTTCACGTCGTCCATGCCCGACAGGGCTTCAACGGTCTGCTTGATCGAGTCGGACATGCTCTGAGCGTACGCGGTTCGCGATCAAGACCGGTCTCCGGCGGTCTCAGAAACCCTTGATTCCGCAACGGCCGCAGCTGGCAGTCGCCGAGGTAGGGGTCCCGGTAGTCCTGTAGGAATTTCCGTCGGATATGCCCCTGAGCTGGCGTTACGTGTCCTTGGTGAGGTGTCGGTAGATGGTGGGACGGGTGACGCCGAACTCGTCGGCGATCTGCTGGACGGTGTAGCGGCGTTTGCCGTCCTCGTCTTCTCGTCGTACATCTGGCGCGCAAGCTTCACCTGGCGGGGGCCGAGCTTGGGCTTCTGGCCGCCGGTCCGGCCCCGGGCCCGGGCGGCTTCCAGGCCGTCGAGGGTGCGTTCGGACATGAGGGCGTGCTCGAACTCGGCGATCGCGCCAAGGATCTGGAAGAACATCCGGCCGACCGCGGTGGAGGTGTCGATGCCCTGGTCGAGCACGACCAGGTCGACGTTGCGCTCCTGCAGCTGCTTGGACAGGGCGATGAGGTGTTCCAGGGAGCGGCCGAGCCGGTCGAGCTTGGTCACCACGAGCTGGTCGCCGGGGCGGAGCACGAGGAGGGCCTTGTCGAGTTCGGGTCGGCGGGCGAGTTTCCCGGACGCCTTGTCGATGAAGATCTGTTCGCAGCCAGCGGCCTTGAGGGCGTCGATCTGCGCTTCGGGGTGTTGATCGCAGATGGAGACCCTCGCGGTGCCGATTTCCACGTCAAGATCGTAACGTGAACGGGGGTGCGTGACATTGCCGCGTACACGGGAACCGTTACAAATCTGAGCTGGGTGAACGCTGGTCGGCGCGGGGTGTATCGCGAACGAACGTTACCGATACGCCGACGCCGGGGCCGGTCTGCCGCCTCGCGCCACCGGGCAGGGGCTCAAAAGGGCGCCATCGACCGCGTGTCCGGCCAGTTGCGTTTCGGTCCAGCCGAGCCAGAGGGCGGCGACCACCGCGAGCGGAGCTGTCGGGTCCTTCGGCCAGCAGGGCCGCGGCGTGCGGTTCGTACAGCGGCCAGCTCTCATGCTCCCCCCACCGGATCCACGATCGTTCTCTCGGCTAATCCGGTTATGTGGCCGTACGTGACCACGTTTGTGGTACCTGACTATTTGGCTGTATGTGGTGGTGGGGGGTAGGCAGTTGAACGACGATACGGAGTCCGCCCGCAGGGCGCGGGATGATAGTGAGGGATCCGTCGTGTGCTTGGGTGATGCTCTTGACGATTGCCAGGCCGAGGCCGACGCCTGCGTGGTCGTAGTGTATTCGTTCGGTGCCGCGCTGAAACGGTTCGGTGAGTGTCGAGACCAACTGCGGGGAGAGTTTCTCGCCGCTATTTTCGACCGTGAGCACCACGGTCTCGGGGCGGACGCTGGTCTTGACCCACACAGTGCCCTGTTCGGGCAGATTGTGCACGATGGCGTTGTGCACAAGATTCATCGTCATCTGCAGCAGGAGCGCTTGCGACCCGATAGCCGGTGTGATGTCACCGGAGGCATCGATGGTGACACCGCGTTTCTCGGCGAGCGGGAGCAGTGTTTCGGTGGCCTCTTCTACGAGTAGGGACAGGTCAACAGGTTCTCGGGTGAAGGACCTCTGGCCAGCGCGGCCGAGCACGAGTAGCGCCTCGGTGAGGTCGATCGCTCGAGCGTTGACGGCGTGAAGACGGTCGACGAGTTCGCCAGGGTCGTGTGTCGGATCATTGCGGGCCACGTCGAGAAGTGACTGCGAGATCGCCAGCGGGGTGCGCAGTTCGTGCGAGGCGTTGGCTGCGAATCTCTGCTGTTCGGCGACGTGTGCTTCGAGCTGGGCGAGCATGTTGTCGAAGGCGTCGGCGAGTTCGCGGAACTCGTCTTTGCGGCCTTCCAACTGGATCCGGTGGGAAAGCGACCCGTTCGCGGCCATGCGTGTAGCGTCCGTGATGCGGGTCAGGGGGGCGAGCATCCGGCCGGCGAGAATCCATCCTCCCAGGAGACCGAATACCAGCAGGAACGCCGACACGATGGCCGCGACCGGAGTGAACGAACGCAGGATGGCGGAGCGGTCGATTATCAAGTCACCGGTGGTGTAGACCGCATCATCGGGTATGCCTCCCAGGAAGTAGACCAACACGGCGGCGAGCAGCAAGGCACCTGCGAGCATGAGAAAGCCGGCGTAGCTGAGGGTGAGTTTGAGGCGAACACTCAACCCAGGCGCTCTATCCACGGTCGCCTCCCTCACGTCCAGTGTCTGGTTGGGTGCCGATGCGGTACCCGACGCCGGCCACGGTGGCGATGATCCCGGGTTCGCCGAGCCGTTTGCGCAGTGCCGAGACAGTGATGCGTACGGCGTTGGTGAAGGGGTCGGCGTTCTCATCCCACGCTCGCTCCAAGAGTTCTTCGGCGCTGACGACACCGCCTTCGGCAGCGACGAGGACTTCGAGCACGGCGAACTGTTTCCGGGTGAGCGCGACGTAGCGGCCGTCGCGGTAGACCTCGCGGCGGAACGGGTCCAGTCGCAGGTCGGCGATCTCTCGCACGGGTGGTCTGTTGTGGGCGCGCCTGCGGTCGAGCGCTCTGAGACGGAGCACGAGTTCTTTGAGTGCGAAGGGCTTGGTGAGGTAGTCGTCGGCGCCGAGTTCGAACCCGGAGGCTTTGTCGTCGAGCCGGTCGGCAGCGGTGAGCATGAGGATGGGCATGCCGCTGCCGGAGGCGACGATGCGTTTGGCGATCTCGTCGCCGGAGGGGCCGGGGATGTCGCGGTCGAGGACGGCGATGTCGTAGGCGTTGATGCTCAGCAGTTCCAGAGCGGTGTGCCCGTCACCGGCGAGGTCGGCGGCGATCGCTTCCAGACGTAGGCCATCGCGGATGGCTTCTGCCAGGAAGGGTTCGTCCTCGACGATCAACACGCGCATGCTCCCGAGGCTACGAGCCGGTGCATATCGTCGGCATATCGAAAACCGCATACGCGCCGGCAACACCCACGCTGGCTCAACTAATGACATGAACCACAGCGAACCAGCACGGACAGCGCCCCGTCGGATTCCCGGAGTCCTTTGGGCGGAGGCCACATGCGTGTACTGAGGACGATTCTGGTCGGCTTGGTGGTGCTGGTCGCCGCCGCGCCGGCGGCGGTCGCCACGGCGGCGGCCAGCGGCGGCCGGCACGAATGCGCCACCGCGACCAGCCGGTGCGTCGGCACCCTGACCGTCCCACTGAACTGGCAGGATCCGCAGTCGGAGAAGATCACCATCAGGTTCGGGTACATCCCGCGGGCCGACCGATCGCGCCCAGCCCGCACCTCGATCCTGGCGATGCCCGGCGGTCCGGCCCCGCTCGGACCCAACGCCGAGCGCGTCGACTCCTTCGGGAAGGTCTTCCAGCCTCTGCTGGACCACTCGGACATGATGATCGTGGAGTTCCGCGGGATGGGCGAATCCGCGCCGCTGCGGTGCAAGGCGCTGCAGCAGGGGAAGCCGGAGTCGGTCAGCCAGTGCGCGCGTGAGATCGGCGACAGGGCCCAGTTCTTCAGCAGCGACCAGTACGTCGCCGATGTGGAGGCGGTGCGCGCGGCTTTGGGCCTGTCCAAGGTAACCGTCGTGGGATCGTCCTGGGGCGCACTGAGCGGACAGGCCTACACGACCCGCTACCCGGACCGGGTGCGCGCCCTGTACATCGAGAGCATGATCGGCCCAATCGACAAGGCCGGCCGGTGGCAGCTCGGCGAGTCGGAAGGCAAGGAGATTCAGGAAGCCATCGACCACTACGCCCGCGCCTGCCAGCGATCGTCGGCCTGCCGCCGAACCGCCGGCGGCGACCCGCAGGCACGCTGGGAAGCGGTGGTGCGGAAGACACGCGCCGACCGCGACGCGACGCTGACCCCACAGCGACTGCTCGGGGCGCTGCGGTCGACCTCTGATCCAGCCATCGCCACCGACGCGACCGCGGCCACCGCCGCATACCTGGACGGCGACCCGGCCCCGATGCGCCGCGTGCTCGACCGGGCCGCCCCGCTGGCCGGCAACAAAGGCGCAGGATCCAAAGCGCCGTCCAAGGAGTCACCGGATAGGGCCGGTACGACGGCATACCTGTGTTCCGACCCGCGCTGGCCGTACGACCGCACCGCCGACGAGGCGACCCGGCGCCGCCAGTTGGTGACCTTGCATGCCGAGCGCAACCGGTACGCGCCGTTCACCCGCGCCGAGGCGGGCAGCGGCGCAGACTTCTGCGCAGGCTGGCCTACCCCGCGAGAGAACAACGCGATCGAGCCGCACCGGCCGGCGGTGCCGATGCTGGCCGTCGCTGGCGAGTTCGACCCGAAGGCGATCATGGGTGCACGCACCGCGGCGCGGGCATTCCCCCGCGGCCAGGCGGTCACCGTCCAGGCCGGATACCACAACCCTGCGGTCGAGGGCCGTGGGCCGGGTGGCGAGTGCGCGCGACAGATCATGCACCGGTTCATCCAGAACCCGGGGCGGGTGTCCGACACGTCGTGCACGATGGCCAACTACCAGGCACACGGTCGCTTCCCTGCGACCGCGGCAGCAGTACCGGCGGCCCGCGGCGGCGGGCTCGACGCTCCGCAGCGCACACTCCTGGCGGCTGCGTTCGCCACCGCCGCCGACACGGTAGCCATGCACAACCCGCATCGCGCCTCGCGGCCGGACACCGAGCCCGGGCTGCGCGGCGGGGAGGTCACCAACGGTACAGACGGCACGATCACCTTGGACAAGGTCCGCTACGTCGCCGACCTCGCCGCCACCGGCACTGCCAAGGTCGCCGGCGACAAAGCCACCGCCAACCTCACCGTCACCGGCCCCGCCGGCGCGACCCACAAGGTCACGCTGCAGTGGAAGGCCTTCACCGCCACTGACACCACCCCCGTCACCGGCACCCTCGACGGCCGACCGTTCCGGGTAAACGTCCCCGGATACTGATGACCCACCCCACTCCTGTGGGGCACTCGCGGCCCCGAGCGCCCCACAGGGGTCCCAATGGCGGCACAGCCAGCCGCCGAGGCGCCGGGGCTCCACGGAGGCACGTCGGTGGGCCAGATCGCACCGACCACCGCCAGCCGGTAGTGGACCTACCACAGGAGGGCAGGCCGGCAGGTGATCACTCAGCGCTACCACCGATTACGGGACAGAGCCGATTACCGGGACAGCCCGCACGCTCGGTTCTTCTTGGGTCCGGGCTGCGTTCGGTCAACTTGGCCTACGTGAAAGAAGAGATCATCGTCCTCTGACCTGCTGGAAGGGTCCTCCAACCCTAGATAACCATCGCCCAGGGTCTCATCAACCCCGCGGCCTATTCGCCGAAGACGCCGCCGCTCCACCCACCGCCGTCGGCGGGCCGGGTCCGCAAAGGCCGCCAGCCGTTGTCGAGCTTGGCGAGCTCCGACTCGACCTCGACGGGAATCGCCCCGAAGAAGTCCATGTTCTCGCTACGGCCGGGTGAGATGTGGGCGAGCAGCTCATCCTCGACGGTCCTGCCATCCGCACGCAGCCGCTGCACCGCGAGCCCGAAATACGCTGTCGTCCAAACCACCACACTGTTGGTCAAGATGGTCAGGCACCAGGCCTGCTCGGTCTGGTCGGACAGGTACGGCCGGGCGGTGATGGTGCCCTGCTGGGCGTAGTGCAGGTCTCGCCGCAGCGCGTGCAACGATTCGTCCTTGTTGAGCTGCCGGGAGATCCGCCGCCGGTAGACCGGGTCCGACAGATAGCGCGCGGTGTGCAGGGTCCTTCTGAGCAGTCCCCACTCCTTGAGCGCGGTCGCCAGGGTGTTCTGGTGCGGCGCGGCCGACCATTTGCCGACCACCAGGGAGGCGGTGGCCTGCCCGTACTTCAAGGAGGCGCCCATCCGCATCAGGTCGTCCCACGTGTCTTCCACCAGCGCCTCGCCCCAGCGGGCGTTCAGCAGCGGCCCGGCGTTCGGATACTGCAGGTTCATGACGGTGGGGGTGTCGTCCCGGACCAGGGTGACCTTCGTCAGGTCCCGCATCCTGGGGGTGAGGCGCTTGCCGACCAGGTCGAACAGACTGAAGTTGATCAGCGTGGCGCCATGCGTATCGGCTGCGTGATCATGGAGGGGGAGATCGGTCTTGTTGCCGAGGAACTCATCCAGGGTGTACTGGCCCTCGCGGGTGGTCGGCACGAACTGCTGGGTGCCGAACGTCGACCACTGGTCCGAGACGTGGGTGTAGGACGACAGCACCTGCCCGCCGTGGATCGTCATGTTCCGGCTGGTCAATGACTTGCCGCGGACTGGGAAGCGTTGCCCGTCGGAAGAGGACATGGTGCCGCCGCCGAACACCTTCGACAGCTCCAGCGCGTGGTGATGGTTCACGATCACCGTGTTGGCGTCCCGGAGGGTCTCCTCGCGGATGTACCACTCCATCGTCCACGCCAGCACCTCATACGACACCCCGCACGCCTCCGACATGCGCACCAACCCGAGGTCCGTGCCGAGCCCGATCAGGCAGGCCAAGATGTTCCGCTTGGTCTCGGCGGACTTGGCGAGCTTCCGGCCGCCGGCGTGGGTGAAGCAGTCCACGAAGCCCGTCCTGGCGTCGAGTTCGATCAGCACCGAGGCGATCGGCGCGAACGGCGGCATCCCCGCCAGATCGTCATGCAGCTGCTTGACCTCGGTGGGGATGTTCTCGGCCGACAGCGGCGGCACGATCAGGTTCCCGTCGCCGTCCAGCCGGATCGCCCCGGCCTGGTCGGGTGGCGCGTTCCGCAGCGTGTCCTCCAGATCGGCGAGGGCGGCGTGCAGCTCTGTCTTGCCGACCTCGACCGCGTCCTTCCCGTTGAGTGGTTTGCGGACCAGCTGGGCGTACTCGGCGCGTTTCGGCTCCCACTGCTCGGCGGTGTACAGGTACGTCGACGGGTCGGCGTACCGCCGCGACCCGGGCACGAACACGTCCCCGGAGCGCAGCCCGTCCCGCAGGCACAGGATCACCACGAGTTCCCAGTAGTGCCGGAACGCGGTGTCCTCGCCGGACTTACGGGCCTTGTCCAGGTAGTCGGCGTACCGGGCGGGAACGAACCCCGTCGGCGCGTCCGCCGGCACCTTGCGGCCGCCTGTCTCGTTCAGCCTCTTCGAGATCCCCACGGCCGTCATGAGCTCGTCGGTGCCGGGCCCGCCCTGGAAGTCGACCGCCGCCAGGACGTTCGGGGTGAACTGGCGCAGGTAGGAGTAGGAGGAGTCCAGCTCCGACAGCCGTCCGTGGTCCTTCGGCAGCGGATTCCATGCATCCGAGGTGATCTCCCTCAGGCGCTGCATGCCGATCTGCTCGCGCAGCATGCCGCCGACCTGCTCGTCCGCGATGGCCGGGTCGGCCAGCACCGGCAGGATCAGGTCCATCAGCAGCTGCCGGGCCTCGCCCTTCTTCGCACGCTCCACCAGGGCCTCGTCGGTCTTGGTCTTGGCCCGCGACTCGCGCGCGGACACGGCCTGGTCGAACAGGGCGACGACCTCGTCCAGTTGGTCGATCGCCGCCTGCGCGTCGATCGCCCGCAGCCACAACAGCTTGTCGATCGACGTCTTCACTGCCGACGCGGTGGTCTCCCGCGCCCCCTGCCGCAACCACTCCAGCCGGGTCATCCCCAACCCCATGTCCACGCCCAGCAGCCGCTCCAGGTCCGCCCGGGCCTCCTCGGTCAGCAGATGCCCGAGCAGCTCCGTGGTCAGCGCGGTCGCTCCGGTGCGGGCCTCGCCAACCATCTTGGCCAGCACCGTCGGACCCGGCCGCACCACGTGCGCCGACATCAGATACTTCCGCGCCAGATTGAACAGCAACGTCGGGCTGTCGTGCTCCATCGCCCTGTCCAGCAGGAACTGGGTCAGCTCCTTCAACGCCTGGCTGCCCGGAGCGGTCGTCTTCCAGCCCAGATACTTGACCACCAGCTTCAGGCGGTCGGTCCGGGTATGGTCCCGCCGCCCGTATCCCTGCAACGCTCCCGGATGCAGCCGCAACTGCTCCGCCAACCGGGCCACCGCCGCGAGAACCGCAAGCGGGCATTCCGTCTGGGACGGGTGATCACCGGCTGTCCGGACCGCGGCGCCGCGATCCAGTGGCAGGAGGTGGTGCTGCCCGGCCGCAAACTCCCGGTCCGGGTGTACCGTACGTCACGCAGCGGACGCGATCCTCTGCCGCTCGTGCTGCACGTGCACGGAGGCGGCTTCGTGGGCACCGCCGTACAGAGTGACTGGGTGAACAGCCACCTCGCCACCCGGCTGCCCGCGGTCGTCGTCTCGGTCGAACACCGCCTGCTCGACCCGGACTCTCCACTGTCTGTGGCAGTCGACGACGCCTGGGACGTGTTGCGCCATGTCGCCGCTGGAGGCCGACGACCTGAGCGGGCTGGCCCCGGCGCTCGTGGTGGTAGCGCCCATCGACCCGCTGGCCGACCACGGCCGCTGCTACGCCGAACGGCTGCGCGCGGCCGGAACACCCGCGCGACTCACCGAACACCCCGGGGCGACCCACGCATTTCTCAGCATGCCGGGCGCGGTGCCGCAGGCCAAGGCCGCGCGAGCGGAGATCGTCGAGTACCTCCGAGAAGCTCTCGCCATGTGAGGCGAAAGGAAGACCTCTGAGACGGAGGAGGGGTGCAGAAAAAATTGACGGCCCAAGGGCCTGCCCGTTTTCGGGAACACGTTCCAGATCCCCAAGCACTCGCCCAACACCTACCTGTCCGAGCTCGCCAAGCAGTACGACGAGGGCATCTTCCAGCTGGAGTTGCTGGGCCGTACCGTGCTGTTCGTCTCCGACCCCGACCTGGCCGCCGAGGCGTGCGACGAGAGCCGCTTCTACAAGCCAATCGAACAGGTGCTGGCGATCGTGCGCGACTTCAGCGGCGACGGCCTGTTCACCGCCCGCGAGGACGAACCGGTCTGGGGGCACGCGCACCGCATCCTGATGCCCGCCGCGGCCCCGACGGCCGGTGGCGCTACGTCATCGACACCCCCCCGGCACCAGCTGACCAGCTCAGCCGCCGAAATGCGATCCACGTCAGGGATCATGCCACCGGCCGCTTGGGTACTTCCCTCACGGCCGGGGCGGAGTTTCCTGACGAAGTGGTCGACCACGCCGCCGGCCGCGCTACCGTCAACGAGTCATCGCCACCGAGTGACAGATCACCCGAACGTGGATTCCTCACATACACTCCTGCCATGTCGCGCTGCGCCAGGCCCGGCCCCCGCCCGGGTTCCGTGCGCCATCGCTGACATCCGATGCGGCCGAGCCGACAAAGGGATATTTATGATCACCCATATCAACGTCGCCGTCATGTACGTAGCCGATCAGCAGCGGTCGATGGATTTCTATGTCGACAAGCTCGGCTTCACCAAGACCGTCGACGCCGAGATGTGGCCAGGAGCGCGCTGGGTGGAGGTCAGACCGCCGAACGGACAGACCTCGATCACCTTGCACAGCGCGGAGGCGTTCGGCAAGAAGCCGGGCGAGGGTGCCTATCTCACCTTCGCCTGCGATGACATCGGCGAGACGGTTCGTCAGCTGCGCGAGGTCGGCGTCACCGTGACTGACCCGGTGAAGGAGCCCTGGGGCACCTACATCAAGGCCACCGACCCGGACGGCCACGAGGTCATGATCTCCAAGAAGTGACAGGCGAGGGCGGATCCGGGGCTTGAGCAGCAACCGAACGGCCAGTCACGTTAAGGGGCAGACCAACTAGGCCGGAAAGGGGCGACGGCCGGTGTCACGCTTCTTTCAAACACCCCCGTCGTACCGGCCGTAGCTTCAGGAGTCCTGGGCCCTTTTGTGGAGGCGGGTTCTTCTTCAGGCCGGTCACGCCGGTCGAGGGGCTTCGGTCGGCGTTTACGGTGACCGGCCGGGTGTGTCGGCACCGATGGAATCCTGCCATCCGCCCCGACGGGCTCAACAACCGTCCCCGCCTCCGTCACCTCCGCAGGAGCTGTAGCCCCCGGCCCCCTCACCTCTCGCAATGACGGGTTCCGGCTCATTCAGGAAGAACCCCCGGCGTGCTCGCCGTTTCCTGCTGGGACGGACAGGAGGGGGCGGCCGGTGACCGAGCGCTTCCCTCGCTCTGCGGTTGGGTAGCTCGCTGAGGCCGTAGAGCGCCACGCCCAGCCCGACGGTGTCCGCCGGTCTGGGCGAGGTCCGGTCGCCGGGCGGCTGTGCGAGCCGTGCCTTCCGTAGCAGGGGAGATCCCGGCCCCACGGCGCGGCGGGCAAGCAGGCAGCCGCCGGCGGACAGCGCGAGCACTGCGGCCGTGGCGAAGGTCGCCGGAGCGGGACGTACGACACTTGTGCCCAGCAGGACGAGCGTGGCCGACAAGCCAGCCGTCGCGACAGCGGCCAGGACGGTCAGCGGACGGCGAGGCCGGCGGGCGGCGAGTCGATCAACGTCGTCCTGGGCGAGCCGGTGCAGTTCGAAGGCCGTCAGGCCGTCAGGTGCCGCCTTGAGCGCCTCGACCAGGGTCTCCTCGATCGGTCCCGCTGCGGCACCCGCATCCGGAGCGGCCCGCACCCAGCGATCGGCGGAGGTGCGAACCGTCCCCGGACCACGAGTTCCGCCAGCGCGGCGTTGACCACCCGAGGTGGCCCGCCGGCCAGATGGGCAAGCTCGTCCCGGCCGGGCGTGACCTGCCGCGGCGGGCGCGATCTCAGAACGGTCCAGCCACATAAGAGCGCCAGGCAGAGCGCCGGCATGAGCAGAACGACGTCGATGGCCGCCTCCCAATGATCAGCATCCTGATCTCAGGCCAGATCCTTTACCGGCGGTGCGTTGAGGAGGCCTGGGTCGAGGAGCGGTGGGACAGTCGTTGGCGGTACCCGCCAGTAGGGGTGAGACCGGAATACGAGCGAAACGTGCCACGTGGCCCACGACCGGGGCGGATTGCCGTGCGGGGGAAGCTGAATACGTGAGAAAGGGCTACAACCCGATCTTGGACTCGCTGCCCGGCAGGTTACGCGAGGCGGAACAGGGTGCGGACGCCTCAGGTGGGCTGCCCCGCACAGGTCGACCCGGCCGTCCGGATCGGCGGGCGCCTGCCGGCCCTTCACCCACCTGTCGAGCGGCCTGAGGCCGCAGCCGTGTCTGCCTGGGTGAGGCCTGCGGCGACGATGTCGATGAGCAGGTCGAGGATCTTGGGGTAGTGGGCAGGGGCGCCGAGCCGTTCGCCGAACATCGGCACCAGCAGCACGCACTGCAGGACACCGATGATGACGGCGGGTTCGACGGCGACCAATTCGCCCTGAGCCCTGTGGGCGGCGACATACTCGACCAGAGCGGTGGCAGGGCTGTCGGACATGGCGGCGACCCGCTCGGGGTCCAGCTTGCGGGCCACGGCCTGCATCTCCTCCGGATGGGTCATCAGGCGGCGCCACAGCGGGTTGACGGCCAGTTCCTCGATGGTGGCGTGCAAGAAGCGGCGCAGCCCTTCGCGGGGGTCGTCGGTGCTCATCAACGCGCCGTCGATGACCCGGCGCTTGACCTCGCCCGCCTGCTGGAGCATCAGCTCCAGATACAGCGCCTCCTTGGAGTCGAAGAACACATAGAAGCTGCTCTTGGCCACTCCCGTGGGTGCCATCAGCTCCTCCAGGGAGGTCTTGCGCAGCCCTTGGCTGGTGAACAGCTTCTGCCCGGTCTCCAGCAGCAGGGCGGTGATACGGGTTTTTTCCTCGGCGGTGAACGCGGGCGGCATCGGAGGCAGTCCTTCCTTCAATCGAACGGATCATTCATATGGTTTCACGTGCCCGTGCGGACGCGGCCTCAGCGGCGGGCTCGGGCGCCTGGGTGGTGTCGGACTCTGCACGTAGCAGGGCGAAGGCGAGCACGGCGGCCGCTATCGACAAGGCCGCGCCGATCGCCATGCCGACGGACATCGACCCGGTGAAGGCCGCCCGCGCGGCGGTGATGAGGTGCGGGCCGTCGGCGGCGACCGCGCCGACCAGGGATTCCCGAACGGTGGCAGGCGCTTGCGTCGGCAGCCGGCTCAGATATCCGGCGGTCAGGGCGCTGCCCAGCACGGCGACGCCCAGCGCGTTGCCTGCCTGGGAGATGGTGCTGTTCATGGCCGAGCCGGCGCCGGCTTCCTCGGGAGGTATCGCGCACATCAGCGCGGTGACCGCAGCGGGGGTGGCCAGCCCGGCGCCCATGCCCATGATCACCAGCGCCGCGCCGAGCAGCGGATAGCCGCTGTCGGGGGTCAGCGACCACGGCAGGGCGAAGCCGGCGGCCGTGACGAGCATGCCGGTCGTGACCATGGTCCGATTGCTGAAGCGGCGTCCCAGCGTCGCCCCGGCCATGTTGAACGCCGCCGAGGACGCGGCGAACGGCAGCAGCGCCAGGCCTGCCCGCAGCACCCCGTAGCCCGCCACGAGCTGGACGTACTGGGTGAGGGCCAGCATCATGCCCGCCGCCGCGAACGCCAGCAGCATCACCGAGAAGGTGCCGCCCGTGAAGTTCCGTTTGCGAAAGATGCGCAGCGGCAGCATCGGAGTCGGCGTACGCAGCTCCCAGAGCACGAAGGCGGCCATCACCACGAGCCCGAACACCAGCACGCCGGTGGGGGCCAGGCCGCCCCAGCCGTGCTCCGACGTGGCGGTGATCGCGTACACCACGGCTACCATCCCCACGGTGCACAGCACCGCGCCGAGCGCGTCGGTACGGCCGGCCACGCCGGTGGACTCGGGCATCAGCCATGCCGCAGCGGCGATCGCGACGGCGGCGACGGGCACGTTGACCAGGAACACCGAGCCCCACCAGAAGTGATCCAGCAGGAAGCCGCCCAGCGACGGCCCGATCAGGATGCCGGTCAGCGACACGGTGCTCCAGGCGGCGATGGCCTTGCGCCGCTCGCCGGCGTCGAACACGGTGACCAGGATGGACATGGTGGTCGGCATGACCAGGGATCCGCCGAGCTCGCTCATCAGCGAGGGGATGGCCAGGTTGAGGATGGTGTTGTCGATCACCAGGACGAGCAGGCTCAGGCAGAGTGCTGCCAGGATCCACCAGCGGCGCGGATGCGCCGTCCCGGGGGTGTGCATGGCTGGTCTCTCATCTTCTTTCGGGTACGGCCTTCCGGTCGCGGGTGGGAGTTACTCGGCGTTGCCATCGGCGGCGGCCCGCCGCAGCCCTTCTTCGTAGATGGCGACGAAGCGGTCGATCTGCCACAGCTGGGAGATGAAGATCAGCGCCCAGCCGGAGACGGCCGGCCAGGCCTCGACGCGGACCAGGCCGTACACCATGATCACGGCGCCGAGGGCGGCCATGGCGATCAGCCATCGGAGTGCGGGCCGGTGCGCCTCGGCCGCCAGGGAGTGGTCGGCGGCGTACATCTTCTCGCCGTAGATGCCCTTCTCCGCCCAGCTGCGGGGCTCGTAGACCGGCTTGAACGCGTGCGGGTTGAGCCACATCCAGATCACGCCCGCCGCGATCGGGGCCAGTGCCCACCAGCCGAGCGCGTCGCGGAAGTAGATCGGCAGCAGGATCGGCGCCAGGCCGGCCATCCGTGTCCACACGCTCCAGGCGTTGGCGTGCCGCTTCCAGGAGTCGTCGTTGAGACCGAACGTCGCCGCGGCGGCCTGGGTGAGCTTCATGGTTGCTCCTTCAGAGGGGGACTGCCAGGAACCTCTCGGCCATGCATCCATAAAACCAGTCTGGAGATTTGTTTTCAACTCCATGTGTCTCGCCACCAGGTCGTGGTCGGGCAAGCCCTTCGGGGGGCGGCCGGTCGGGCCGCGCTGACCTGCGGCTAAGCCATTCCAGGAACCGGACAGAATCAGGGATTCTGGGTGGTCGGGACTACCTGGCGGCTGGGGTCACGCTCGGGAGGAGGACGCCGCAACCGCGTTACTCAGCGCTACTTTGGGGCTCATCGCAGCCACCCGAGCGTCAGGCCTTCAGCGGCCGCACAGGTCGTGCCGTACACCCCGAAGCCGACCCCGACGCCCTGACCATGCCGGCCTCTGTGGCATCGCCCCTCCTGGCCGCTTGGTCACCACGTGAGTGAAGCGAGCCCGCACCGCGCCGGGCGCGCGGTCCTCGGAGCGCTTGACATTGTTTGTATTACCAACCATTATCCATTATGAAGTTGTTGGTAATACAAATCAATGGCCCGGCCAGGGGCGACTCCGCAGCGATGGTGATCATCTGCGGCTTTGCCGGTCGACGCCGGTGGGTGAGCGACGGTCTCGTTCGCCCCTGATGCAAGGAGGAATCCCCATGCCCGCAATCCGGACCAAGGGTCGAGCGGCAGCCCTGGTCACCACGGCAGCGGCTTTGGCGTTCTGTACGTTCGTCAGCTCTTCGGCCCAGGCGGCCGCCCCGTCCGCAACACCGACCACCCGCTCCGCCACGTCAGGGATCCCGGCCTTGGTCGATCCCGCGGCCGATCTGGGACGGCACGCGCCCGGGCCCGAGCCGACCTGGTTCGACTCGATCTACTTCACCAGTTCGGTGAAGGCGAACGGTCAGGAGTTCGGTCTTCAGGTCCACACGCGCATCCTCCCGAACAGGGACGAGGCCGCGTACCGCTGGACGTTCTCGGTGATCAACAAGACCACCGGGTGGTACAAGGACTACGACGCGATGGTCAAGCCGAAGGACTATCGGTGGAGCGAGGGCAAGCTCGACATCAAGGCACCAGGGCTGAGCTGGGCGGGTGACTCCGTCCGCCAGTCGGTGCAGGTCGAGACGCCTTGGGGATCTCTCGATGTCCAGCTGGCGCCCACCGGCCCCGTCATGAACTACGCGTCGACCGGCGTTTTCAACCTGGCCGACGGCGTGCCGAACTACGAGTTCGCACTCCCGGAGATGCGGACGTCCGGAACGCTTGTCGTCGACGGCAAGAAGCACAAGGTCAGGGGCACCTCCTGGCTGGACAGGCAATGGGGTGAGATGCCGACGTCGCTGACCCGGTGGACGTGGATGAACCTCAGCATGCCAGATGGCGACAAGGTCGCCATCTGGGACACGATCGGCGCTGAATCCAAGGACAGCTGGGCGACAGTCCTCCATCCGGACGGCTCCTACGACGTGGTCGACGTCGAGCCGCTCGCGCAGGGCGCCTCCCGGCAGTGGACCAGTCCGGCCACCGGCCAGACCTATCCCACTCGTTGGCGCATCCGCATTCCCGCCCTGCACTCCGAGCTCGACGTGCGGGTCACCGGAAATCCGGACCAGGAGATCGAGACTCCCGACGGGAGCGGCTACCTGGAGGCCACAGCGGCTTTCACCGGTAAGTACAACGGCAAGAAGGTCCGTGGCGAGAACTACGTCGAGATGACCGGCGAGTGGAACTCCTGATCACCGGCGAAGTCATCCTCGCCTGACGCAATCCGACATCATCCCGGGATCGAACACTGGTCCCGGGGTGAACCATTGGGAGAAGACGGCCTCAGTCGGGGGAGTGCAGGGCAGCGTGCAGCAGTTGGACGAGTTGGTCGCGGTCTTGCGGGTTGAGCCGGTTTATCGCAGGTGCCAGTGCGTGTCGGACCTCGCCGTACACCTGCTCCGCCAGTTCCAGGCCGGCGGGAGTGAGGAACACATCGACGACGCGGCGGTCTTGGGGGTTTTTGCCCCTGGCCACCAGCCCTCGACGTTCGGCGCGGTCGATGAGGCCGGACAGGGTCGATTTGTCCAGGCCGAGGAACGCGGCGAGCTCGGTCATGCGCGGGCGGCGGTCGCGGAGGATGCCGAGGACCCGCAGTTGGGTGAGTGAGAGGTCGCGCTCGGCTCCGATGCGGGTGAGCACGCCCGCCACCTGGAAGGTGCTGCGGACGAAGGCATCCACGAGGGCGTCGGAAGTCATGTGCCCACGTTACCCGTCATGCTTCGCATTACGAACTACTGAGGGAATGCCGGCTCGCTCAGCGCGTCCCGCGTTCCTCCAGGGCTGTGCTCAGGCTGCGCAGGGCGTAGTAGACGCGGGACTTCACGGTGCCCTGGGGGACTCCCAGGGCGTTGGCCGCCTGCCGGGTGGCGCGGTCGGCGATGTAGGTGGCCTGGAGGGTTATGTGGATGAACCGCGGGCACGTGCCGCGGCGGGAGACGCGTCCGCCGCGTCCGAGCTGGCCAGGGTTCTGGACGAGCAGGGGCTGACGCATGAGTTGCGGGCACGGGCCGACGCCGGAGACCCGTACGCGGCCCGGCGCCTGGGCCGCATGCCCTAAAGGACGTTACTGGCTTATAGCAGACAGAATTGTATTCTGTCTCGTTCCCGGGACGGCGTCTTCCCAGTTCAGCGTAGTGGGACCGATGCAGGAGCCGATCCGGCCCCATGCCGGGTACGGCTATCCACAGCCGAAACCTCGGATTCCACCCCTACCGCCCTTGCTGCCCGGCTTGGACCGACAGGTTAAAGATCAAGCTTGGGCGCCGCCGATCGAAGCGGCCCCCAGTAGCGCCTTGATGTCACCGTAGAACGCCGGGCCGGGGGTGACTTGGAACGGGACCAGATTGAGCAGCACGTTCCTGGCGTGCGGGCGGTGCAGGTGCACGTGTACGGGCGCGTGCCCGGGATGGGCGGTGAGGATGTCCCGCAGTTCCCGGACGAGCCGCGCGTTGAGATGACCTTCCTGGATCGAGATCACCACGGGCTGTTGGGTGCCGGTCGTGGAGACGTCGAGCAGTGCGATCTCCTCGCCGTACACGCTGAGCGACTCGTCGCGCACATTGATCCGGCCCCGCAGCGAGATCACGCGGTCCTCGGCCAACCCCTCGCCGTACAACGCGTACGTCTTGGGGAAGATCAGGCACTCCACGGCGGCGTCGTGGTCCTCGACGGTAACGATCGCCCACGGATTGCCCTGCTTGGTGACCTTGCGTTGCAGGCCGGCGATGATGCCGCTGATCCTGACGGCGCCGTCCTGGCGGCCGGAGGCGAGCAGGTCGGCGATCGTGGTGTCGCGGTTGGCGTCCAGGACGCCTTCGGCACCGTCGAGGGGGTGGCTGGAGACATACAGGCCGAGCATTTCGCGTTCGAAGGCCAGCAGGGTGGGCCGGTCCCACTCTCCCTCCGGGACGGCGATCGAGAAGGCGCCGCTCTGGCCCGGCTCGCCGAACAGCGTGTCCTGGCCGTGGGCCTCGTTACGTTTGACGTCGATGACGGAGTCGATGGCCTGCTCGTGCACCCCCACCAGAGCCTTGCGGTGGTGTCCGAGCCCGTCGAACGCCCCGGCCTTGGCCAGCGACTCGATGACGCGCTTGTTGCAGACGACGGACGGGACCTTGGCCAGGAAGTCGTCGAAGCCGGTGTAGGGGCCTTTGGCGTCGCGGGTGGTGACGATGGCGTCCACGACGTTGGCGCCGACGTTGCGTACGGCGCCGAGGCCGAAGCGGATGTCGGAGCCGACGGCGGCGAAGTCGAGCTTGCTGGCGTTGACGTCGGGTGGCAGGACCTTGATGCCGAGGCGGCGGCAGTCGGACAGATAGACGGCCATCTTGTCCTTGTCATCGCCGACGGAGGTGAGCAAGGCGGCCAGGTATTCGCAGGGGTGGTTGGCCTTGAGGTAGGCCGTCCAGTAGGAGACGAGGCCGTATCCGGCGGTGTGCGACTTGTTGAATCCGTAGCCGCTGAAGGGCACGAGCACGTCCCAGACCGCCTTGATCGCCTCGTCGGCGAAGCCGTGGCCGCGCATGCCCGCCGAGAACCGGTCCCACTCGGCGTCTAGGACCTCTTTCTTCTTCTTGCCCATGGCTCTGCGCAGGAGGTCGGCGGCGCCGAGGGAGTAGCCGGCGAGTTGCTGGGCGATGGCCATGACCTGCTCTTGGAAGACGACCAGATGGTAGGTGTCACCGAGGATGGGTTCGAGGACCTCCTCAAGGTCGGGGTGGATCGGCTCGACCTGTTGTTTGCCGGTCTTTCTCAGGGCGTAGTTGGTGTGGGCGTTCATCTCCATGGGGCCGGGCCGGTAGAGCGCGTTCACGGCTGCGATGTCGGTGAACGTGGTGGGCTGCATGAGCCTGAGCAGGACGCGCATGCCGCCGCTGTCCAGTTGGAAGACGCCGAGCGTGTCGCCGCGAGCGAGCAGCTCGTACGTCGTGGCGTCGTCGAGCGGGACCTCGAAGATGTCGATGTCGATGCCCTTGTTGGCGCGGACGTTCGCGATCGCGTCGCCGATGACGGTGAGGTTGCGCAGGCCGAGGAAGTCCATCTTCAGCAGGCCCATGTCCTCGGCCTGGGTGAACGGGAAGCCGGTGATGACGGGGCCGCCGGCCTTGGGCTTGACCAGCGGGATCACGTCGATGAGCGGCTCGCTGGACAGGATCACGCCAGCGGCGTGGATGCCGGTGCCGCGGGTGAGGTTCTCGATGCCGGTCGCGGTGTCGATCACGCGTTTGACGTCGGGGTCCTGCTCGTACATCGTGCGCAGTTCGGCCGCCTCGCCGTGGCGGGGGTGGTTCTTGTCGTGGATGGCGGCGAGCGGGATCTCCTTGCCGCCGGCCGCGGCGGGGAACGCCTTGGTGATGCGGTCGCCCAGCGCGTACGGCAGGCCCAGCACTCGGCAGGAGTCCTTGACGGCGGCCTTGGCCTTGATGGTGTTGAACGTGACGATCTGGCAGACCCGGTCGTCGCCGTACTTGCGGGTGACGTAGTCGATCATCTCGTCCCGCCGCCGGTCGTCGAAGTCGAGGTCCACGTCCGGCATGGTGATGCGCTCGGGGTTGAGGAAGCGTTCGAAGATGAGCTTGTGCTCGATCGGATCGAGCTGGGTGATGCCCATGCAGTACGCGACCATCGACCCGGTGGCCGAGCCGCGCCCGGGGCCCAGGCCGATGCCGTGCTCACGGGCGTGGCGGCAGATGTCCGCCACCACCAGGAAGTAGCCGGGGAAGCCCATGGCGTCGATGACCGACAGCTCGTAGTCGATGCGGTCGAGCACCTCCCGCGGCGGGTCCCCGCCGTAGCGACGGCGGGCACCGGCGAGGGCCTCCGCGCGCAGCCAGCTCGACTCGGTCTCGCCTTCGGGGACGGGAAAGCGTGGCGTCAGGTCCCGGTGGGCGAACACCTCGCCGTAGTCGCCAACCCGTTCGGCGATCAGCAGCGTGTTGTCGCACGCGCCGGGCACCTCGGCGTCCCACAGCGCGCGCATCTCGCCGGCGGGCTTGACGTAGTAGCCGCTGCCGCTGAAGCGGAAGCGGTCGGCGTCGGCGAGCCGCTTGCCAGTGCCGACGCACAGCAGCGCGTCGTGCGCCCCGGCCTGGCGCTCGGTGACGTAGTGGGAGTCATTGGTGGCCAGGGGCGGCAGGCCGAGCCGCCTGCCCAGCCTCAGCAGGTCGGCGCGGACGCGGCGCTCGATGGCCAGGCCGTGGTCCATCAGCTCCAGGTAGTAGTTGCCGGCGCCGAAGAGGTCGCGGTAGCGGGCGGCGGTGGCTTCGGCCTGCTCATACTGGCCGAGGCGGAGCCGAGTCTGCACCTCGCCGGACGGGCAGCCGGTGGTGGCGATGATGCCGGCGCCGTGCTCGACGAGCAGCTCATCATCCATACGCGGATATTTCTGGACGTGTCCTTCGAGCCAGGCCCGGGACTGGAGGCGGAACAGGTTCCGCAGGCCGTCGGCGTCGGCCGCCCACATCGTCATGTGCGTGTACAGGCCGCGCCCGGAGACGTCGCCGCCCTCACCGGTGTCGTCATTGGAGCGGCGCAGCGCCAGGTTGTCGCTGTAGTACACCGACTGGCGGTGGTGGCGGGAAACAGGGGCGACGTACGCCTCGATGCCGATGATCGGCTTGACGCCGGCCTTGCGCGCGGACCGGTAGAACTCGTACGCCCCGTGCACGTTGCCGTGGTCACTCATCGCCACGGCGGGCATGCCCTGCCGGGACACCTCGTCCATCAGCAGTCCGACTTTCGCGGCGCCGTCAAGCATGCTGTATTCGGTGTGCACGTGCAGATGGACGAAGGATCCCACCGGTGGATCACCCTCCTGGTTGTAGGCTCTGTGACGGCCCGCGCAATTCGACCCGAGGGTAGGTGGGGTTGTCCAACAATCGACACGCCGATATGCCACAACCACCGGTTGTGGAAGGTGAGGCGGATCTGGATCTCGGCGCGGTCCGCGCGTTCGTCACCGTCATCGAGGAGCGGTACTTCAGCGAGGCCGCGGCCCAGCTGGGGATCAGCCAGCAGGCGGTGTCCAAGCGGATCGCGAAGCTGGAGTCCGACCTAGGCCTGAGGCTGCTGTCCCGCTCCCGCAACGGCGCCGAGCCAACCGAGGACGGCCGGGCGTTCCTGCCCCACGCCCGTGCCCTGATCGGGATCGCCGACCAGGCGCGGGAGTCGCTGCGGGGGCGGTGCCGCGCGCTGCGAGTGGATCTCATCGACACGCGGCTGCCCGCCACCGACCTCATCAGGGCTTTCCACAGCGCGAACGAGGGCGTGGACGTCGAACTCGTCACCTCCAACGGGCTCAGGACCGCCCGCGTCGCGCTCGAACGCGGGTCGGTGGACGCTGCCTTCTGCCGCGTGACCGGCCCTCTGGACGAACTCGGCAGCGTGCCCGCCTTCCTGGAGCCGGTGCATCTGCTCGTCAGCCGTGGCCATCCGCTCGCCGGCCGGACATCGGTGCGGACGGCGGAGCTGTCGGGGTCGGTGGTGTGGATGCCGGGCAACGTGCCGGGCAGCGAATGGGAGGAGTTCTACCGCCTGCTCGGCACCGCGTTCGGCATCGAGATCGACACCTCGGGGCCCGACTTCGGCTGGCATCATTTCGTGGCCGACGTCGCCGCCGGCCGGGGGGTGAGCTTCGTCGGCGAGACGATGCGCCTGCCCTGGCATCCGGACACCGTGCAGATCCCGCTCGTGGACCCCGCGCCCGTCTATCCGTCCTCGCTGCTGTTCCACCAGCGCAACCGCCATCCGGTGCTGGAGGCTCTCATCCGCTTCGTCGCGGAGCGGCGCCCGCTTTTCGATCCGGACCGTCAGTGGCTGCCCGAGCCCGACCGGGCCGATCGTTAAAGCGGCCCACGTCCGCGCAGGTGATCGAGCGCACGGCTACGGACCGGGCGGAGGAGTGGCTGCTCGGGTCCGTACTGGCCCAGCTGGGGCGCAGGGCAGCGGAGTTGCTGGACTTCACCCCACAGACGCGGGGCACGCAGCCGGACCCATGGGCCCAGGCCCGTTTCCTCAGCCGCTCAGCCCCAGCCGACCTCGTGACGACCACGGGGTTGAGGAACCGGCGGACAGCGGTTATCGCTGGGAACGATCACGGTGCTGCCGAGAGTCGAACCGCGCCAAGGACCAGGCCACACCGGCCGTGCACGCCATGTACTGCACGACGGAGGCACACGCTCTGGCAAGTCTCGGCGATCGGTGCGTGTGCCTGAAGGCGCTCCGAGAGGTCGAGGCGTCGTTCGTCAAAGTGGGAACGGCGCAGGAGCCGGAATGGAATCGGCTGGTCCAGTAAGATCAGCGGCATGTCCGGTGCTTCGTGCGCGGCCGCTTCTGCCGCAGTGACGAGGACGCTCCGCTAGCGGCGGGGCGTTCGTCTCACCTCCCATTGAACGTTCCACCGCTTCGTGATCGGACCGGAGCGGCATGTTCATGCTGCTCAGAACTTTCTGAGCAACGGAGCACTCGGTGTTCTCAGGCATTCCTTCTTCGCGTCGGGATGGATCGTCCCCGGCGCGCGCGTGGCTGATGTTGTACTGCATGGCCATGCTGCAGTTCCTCATCACGGTCGACGTGACCGTGGTCAACGTCGCCCTGCCCTCGATCGGCGCCGACTTCGGTGCCGACGATCACGCGCTGACCTGGGTCGTGGTCGGATACACGATCACCGGGGGCGGCCTGCTGATGCTCGGCGGCCGACTGGGGGACGTGCTCGGCAGGCGCCGCATCCTCCTGCTCGGCACAACGCTCTTCGGCGCGGCGTCTGTGCTGGCCGGGCTCGCGCCGTCCCTCGCCCTGCTGGTGGCGGCCCGGCTGCTGCAGGGTGCCGGTGAAGCGATCGCGCTTCCGGCGGCGATGGCGGTGATCGTGCTCATGTTTCCCGAGGGATCACGCAGGTCGCGGGCGCTGAGCGTGTGGGCGGCCGTCGCAAGCTGTGGCCTCGTCCTGGGGTTCGCTGTCTCCGGGGTCATCACCGAGTTGCTGGGCTGGCGGTGGATCTTCCTGGTGTCTGTGCCTTTCATCCTGATGGTGCTCGCCGCTGTGGCCTTTCTCATGCCAGGTGAACGGCCTGCCGAACGCACACCGCTGGACCTTCCCGGGGCGCTTTTGCTGACTGCGGTCCCGCTGCTGTTCGCCTTCGGGGTCGCCGAGGCAGGAGGGGCGAACGGCACGCTGCCATGGCTGTCGCCGGTGGCGCTGGCCGGTGCGGTAACAGCCGGGGCTCTGTTCATCAGGGTCGAGCGCCGTTCGCAGAACCCACTGGTACCGCTGCGGTTCTTCCGCAACCGGCCGCGCGTCCTGGCCAACCTTGCCGCCGCTCTGCTGAGCGCGGCACTGTCCACCTCGTTCCTGCTGTTCGCCTACTACCTGCAGGAGCGTTTGGGTGCCGACCCGCTGCAGGCTGGTCTGATGATGCTGCCTCTGGCGGTGTCCCTGGCCGTGGCCTCGGTGCTGGTTCCCCGGCTGCTCGGCCGGTGGGGCGCGCAGGCCTGCGTCCTGACCGGCATCGGCTTGACCATGCTGGCCATGGTCGCCATCGCGCTGGTCTCCTACCTCGGGGCCACCGGTCTGGCAATGATTCCGGCCATGGTGCTCATTGCCGCCGGGATGGGGTTCGGGAACATCGGACTGCAGTACGTCGCGGTGACCGGCGTGACCGAAGACGACGCCGGCATCGCTTCCGGTGTCCAGCGAGCCGCCGACCAACTGGGCGGTTCCACCGGGATCACAACTTACATCGGCATCGGGTTCGCTCCCGCTTTGAACGGCACCGACCCGTTCCTCACCAGTAGTTTCCTGGCCATCGCCGGGCTCGCCGCGGCCGGATTCGCCGCCTGGCGGATCTCCATGCCCGTCGAGAGGATGGAGGAACCCCTCGGGTGACCCCGGACAGGGCTTCACCCATCTGGCAGTCCGGTCGGGCGCGGCCCTGGACAACCGGCCCACGATCATCATCGCCCAAGCACAGGGCCATGTGCCTGTCCTGCCACCGCCCCTCGTAGGACCAGGGATCTGAGGAACATCGGAACCGGATCGTGCGCTAAGCCCCGTCCGCGCAGGTCATCGCTGTGCAGTTTCGTGCTGCCCAGGGCAGCGCCTTCAAGATCCACCCATGGCCGGTATTACCCGTATCTCGGCTGGACCCGTTATCGGAAGTTCCGGACAACCCTCCGGACAATGAGCCCGGTGTCCGCCTCCGGCGGCGTTGACCACCAGATCAGGCGCCGCCGCCTGCGGCACCTTCGGCGGGCGCCTGGTCCAGGTCGGGGAACAGTTCCAGTTGCTCGCCGGCGGGCTCGGCGTGGGTGAGTTTGAGGCAGCGGCGGTAGGTGACCGGCCCACCGGTTGACGGCCGATCTGAGGTGGAAGGGGGTGACGGCGGCCGAGCCGGGTCGAGCTTGGACCGCATTCACCGCATGTGATTCATGGCCACCTCATTATCACTTGTAGTGATAGCGGTGCCGTGGTGCGTGGCATGACTAGGGCGGCGCGACCTGCGTGTCCCCCTGTGAAGCTCACCACCGAAAAGGACACAGGCATGACCTCTACGGCACCGGACGTGGTCCGACTCAAGATCGAACGGGCGTTTGACACCATGGACGCCAACAACGACGGCTACGTGGACTGGTCGGATTACCAGCAGCTCGTCGACCGCTACATCAGCGTCTTCCAGCTCGGCAGGAACGACCCCCGGGCCGGCGGAATCCAGGCCTTCTACCAGATGTACTGGCAGGAGCTGCTCCGGCACGCCGCCCCGAACGGGCAGAGGCTGACAAAGGACGCCTTCATCGAGGCCAACCGTCTCGCCAGCGTCGACACCAGTCGGCTCAACATCGTCGAAGGCTACGGCCATGCGGCCTTCGACTGCATCGATGTCAACGGTGACAACGAGATCAGCAAGGAGGAGTTCGAGACCTTCCTGCGGAAGGTCTGGAAGATCTCCCAGCCTGATGCGATCGAGACCTTCCACAAGCTGGACCTCGACGGGGACGGCCACATCTCGCGGCGGGAGTTCATCCGGGCGGCGCATGAGTACTTCTACTCCAACGACCCGAACGCGCCGGGCAGCCTCTTCTTCGGGCACCTCTGACCGCATCCGCTCCCCCCGGTGGGACGGGCACCGCTGACAGCAGGCAGTGTGCCGCCATGGCGGCACACTCACCCTCCCGCCCGGGGGAGCGGCCGCAGACCGTGCGGCATCTTCGATCGCCGGCACGAAAGCGCAGCGTCGCGCTCAGCGGCCGGCGAGCACCAGCCGAGCCCTGCCCAGGCGACCCAGCAAGACGTTTCTCCCACTGGTCAGCCGCGTAGCCAAGCCCTGCTCTGCCCCTGGCCGTAGCTTCGGGAGTCCTGGGCCTTGAAGGAGAGCGCCGTGCCGCTGCCGCAGATCCCGTTCGACAACCCGCAGGACAGGCGCGTCACATTCGCCGTGTCTGAGGGTTCACCTCTGCGAGCCTTGGCGATGGGATGGTGTGACCGATGGACGAGAACGAGTGGCTGGCCGCGCGCTTCGAGCAGCACCGACCCCGGCTGCGGGCGGTGGCCTATCGAATGCTCGGCTCGCTGGCTGACGCGGACGACGCTGTTCAGGATGCCTGGCCGCGGCTGAGCCGGTCCGACGCGGAGCAGATCGACAACCTCGACGGATGGTTGACCACCGTCGTCGCCCGAGAGTGCCTGCATATGTTGCGCTCCCGCCGACGCCGCCGGGAGGATCCTTTCGCCGCGCACCTGCCCGACCTGGTTGTCATCCCGGACGGGGGCCTCGACCCCGAGCAGGAGGCGTTGCTGGCCGACTCGGTGAGCTTGGCCCTGCTCGTCGTGCTCGACCAGCTCACTCCTGCTGAGCGATTGGCGTTCGTGCTGCACGACATGTTCGAACTGCCCTTCGAGGAGATCGTCGGCATCGCGGGCCGCACCCCGGTCGCCGCACGGCAACTCGCCAGCCGTGCACGGCGCCGGGTGCACAGTGCCGAGATCCCATCACCCGATCCGGATCTCGCGCGCCAGCGGCGGGTCGTCCGTGCCTTCTACGCGGCTGCGTGGACCGGCGACTTCGACGCCCTCGTCCAGGTCCTTGACCCCGACGTCGTCCTGCGCACCGAATTCGGCACCACGCGGCCGCCCACCGTCGTGCGCGGCGCGCCGGCCGTGGCCAAGCAGGCCCGCGCCCCACGCGGTGGCGAACTGCGCCCGGCCTTGGTCAACGGCGCGATCGGAGCGTTGATCACACGCGACGGGCGGCCATTGTCCGTCATGGCATTCACCGTCGCGGGCGACAAGATCGTCAGGATCGACGTTGTCCACGACCCCGACCGCGTCCACCACCTCGCGTCCACCGTCCTCGACCGGACGGAGTGAACAGGACGGTGAGTGCCGGGCCTGGTGCGCGTCGCGCATCAGGCCCGGCACAACGACTGGTACGGCTCGTCGGCGGGCCGCACGCGTGCGGGCCGCCTTGCGTACCTAACACTGTCGAGGATCCAGCAGATCGGTGGAAGGCCCCTTTGGGCGTCTCCATCTCGGCGCTCGGTGAGGTAAACGACGGTCGGCGCCGAGCAGGATGGCGAGCCCTATTTCGACGAGCTGGGGCCCGATGCCGCGTGATCGGGTGGCGCGGCATCAGGCCAGAGATTCGAGATATTTCTGGGTTTCCGGCTTCTTGAAGTACTGCGCCCAGCCCGCCGGCTGCGCGTTGAACCCGGGTTCGCGGGCGGTGTGGTCGGCACCATGCTCGACCAGCAGGCGCGCGATCGATGGCTCGCCCGCTGCCGCTGCATAGTGCAAGGCGGTGGCGCCGGCGGCGGTGACACCGACGACGCCGAAGCCAAGATCGATCAGCAGCCGGACCGTTGACCAGTTGCGCGCCTCGGCCATCCGCGTAACCAAGTTCGCGTGCCGATCGCGCAGCCCGGGATCGGCGGCCAGCATCGACCGCATCGTCGCTTCGTCGGCAGCCTCGGCGGCTTCTACGAACTGCATTGTGTCCTCCTCGTGTGGTTGCACTCGTACCTATGAGCCCAGACGACGAGCCGATGTGACAGGGGTGTAACGCCATTCGGGAAAGTCGACACCCCGCAGAACCGGCCCGCCACAGCCGACTTGCGCCGATACCGCCATTACCTGGGAAAGCGCCTCGGATAGCGGCTGGTGATAGCTCCCTTACCGACAGGCCGAGCTAGGTCAACATGGACAAAGACGAGACCGCCGACTAGCGCAGGACCCTCGCGGACCTGGAAGCCGCCGCCACCACTTTCCGCCGCAACCGTGAACCTCGTCAGCTGACCGGGGGCTCTACCAGCCGTCCCACGACCACCGCATCAGAACGGCCAGTCACGATAAGAGGCGTCCGCCGGGCTCCTTATCGTGACTGGCCGTTCGGTTGCTGCTCAAGCCCCGCGCTGACCATGCTCGAGCACGCCGAACGGCATCCCTGGTCCGGATGACGCCCCTCGAGGTCGCCAGCGGCGCGGAATTCCCGGAGCCCCTTCAGGCCCTCCGCTCCCGGAGATGTCCCCAGCCCCAAAGTAGGTCTTCGTGCCGATAGGGCGTTGGCCGCAGGTGAGCCAGATGCCTGCTGTCGTCTGGCTGGATCCACGTTCAAGCTGATCAAGCATCGAGCCCCGGTGCCCCGTTGATCGGGCTGCCGGGGCTCGGTCCGTCCGGTCAGGGTGCTGACGGGCCGCACCCGCATCCGCCGTCGGCCGGGGCGCCGACGGCGACGGCCGCCTGTGCGGCGGTGTCGGTGGTGCAGCAGGCCTGCGGGGTGCTCTCAGCGCTCTTGCCGAGGTTGTCGGCGTCAGCCTTCACCGTGTAGACCTCCCACGGCTCGGCGCCGGGCCCGGTCACCCACACCTTGTCCTGCAGGGCGTAGCAGCAGGAGGTGTCGTTCTCCTCGAACGTCGCCAGCCCGGCCTCGGCCAGGCGGGTGGTCGCGGCGGCGACCTCGGCGGTGGTGGCGACCTCTACCCCGAGGTGGTCCAGGCGGGTAGCCTCGCCGGCTGCGCCCTCGATGAGGACGAGCTTGAGCGGCGGCTCGGCGATCGCGAAGTTCGCGTACCCGTCGCGGATCTTGGCCGGTTCGGCGCCGAACAGCTTGGAGTAGAAGGCGATCGAGCCCTCCAGGTCGGCGACGCGCAGGGCGAGCTGGACACGGGACATGACGAGTCCCTCCTCACGATCAGACTGTTTCGACGGATGTCGATACAGCGGAGGTTGCCACGTTGATTCGATATCTGTCAACATAGAAGAATGTCGAAACAGCGCGGGTTGCCGGTCATCGGCCAAGACGAGAACGCCGAGTGCTGCGCGCCGATGGTCCGCGAGCCGCTCGGCGAGGCCGACGCCGTCGACCTGGCGAAGATGTTCAAGGCCCTCGCCGACCCGATCCGGCTGCGGCTGCTGTTCCTGATCGCCTCCCACGCCGGCGGCGAGGTGTGCGTGTGCGACCTGACCGGCCCGTTCGAGGTGTCCCAGCCGACCACCTCCCACCACCTGAAGGTGCTGCGCGAGGCCGGCCTGGTGGGGTCGGAGCGGCGCGGCACCTGGGTGTACTACTGGGTGCTTCCGCCCGCCCTGGAACGGCTGTCCGCCCTGCTCCAGACCCCCGAACCCGCCGAGACGGCCTCGGCGTGAGCGTCCCGCTCGCCCGCCGCACCGCCGCCGAAGCGCTCGGCACGGCCGTGCTGGTCGCGGTCGTCATCGGCTCCGGCATCCAGGCGACCGAGTTGACGCAGGATGTCGGCCTCCAGCTCCTGGCCAACTCCCTGGCCACGGTGTTCGGGCTCGGTATGCTGATCGTCCTGCTTGGCCCGGTATCGGGGGCGCACTTCAATCCGGCCGTCACCCTGGTCGCCTGGTGGTCCGGCCGCCGCACCGGCGACGGCCCAGCCCCCCGCGAGGCCGCCGCCTACATCGCCGCCCAAACCGTCGGAGCGGTCGGCGGCGCGGTCCTCGCGGACGCGATGTTCGACCAGCCCCTCATCAGGTGGTCGACGCACGATCGGTCCGCCCCGCACTTGTGGCTGAGCGAGGTCGTCGCCACTGCGGGCCTGATCTGGCTGATCGGCGGCCTGACGCGCACCCGCCGCACCGAGTTGGCGCCGGCCGCGGTCGCCGCCTACATCGGCGCCGCCTACTGGTTCACCGCCTCCACGAGTTTCGCCAACCCCGCCGTCACCCTCGGCCGCGCCTTCACCGACACCTTCGCCGGGATCGCGCCCGCCGGCGTCCCGGCGTTCGTCGCCGCCCAACTCGCTGGAGCCGCCCTCGGCGCCGGCCTACCGCCCTCACCTTCGGACGGCCTGCCCCCGCAGGGCCCGCCGTGCCGTCCCCCGCCCCCGCCGAGCAAGGAAGCGTCCTCACCCCATGACCATCCCGCCCGCCGCGGCGCCGTCGGTGCTGTTCGTGTGCGTCCACAACGCCGGACGCTCCCAGATGGCCGCCGCGTTCCTCACCCACCTGTCCGCCGGCACCGTTCAGGTCCGCTCCGCCGGATCCGCACCCGCCGACACCGTGAACCCTGCCGTCGTCGAAGCGATGCGCGAGGCCGGCGTCGACATCTCCGCCGAGGTGCCGAAGGTCCTCACCAGCGACGCCGTCCAGGCCTCCGACGTCGTCATCACCATAGGCTGCGGCGACGCCTGCCCGCTCTTCCCCGGCAAGCGCTACCTCGACTGGGTCCTGGAGGATCCCGCCGGGCAGGGCGTCGAGGCGGTCCGGCCGATCAGGGACGAGATCGAACGGCGGATCCGCGGTCTGCTCGCCGAACTCGGCGTCCCCGCCGCATGACCGGCACCCGCGCGAGGGCCGCCGGGGTGCGGATCGTACCGATGCTGCCCGACCACGCCGACCAGGTCCTGGCCATCTACCAGGCCGGGATCGACACCGGCGACGCCACCTTCGAGACCACCACCCCCACCTGGACCGAGTTCGACACCGCCAAGCTCCCCGATCACCGGCTCGTCGCGGTCGACTCCGACGGGCACGTGCTCGGCTGGGCCGCCGTCGTCGCCGTCTCCGACCGGTGCGCCTACGCCGGCGTCGTCGAGCACTCCGTCTACGTGAGCCCCGGCGCCCAGGGCCAGGGCGTCGGGCTGGCGCTGCTGACCTCGCTGCTGGACTCGACCGACGCCGCCGGGATCTGGACCGTCCAGTCCGGGATCTTCCCCGAGAACACCGCCAGCCTCGCCCTCCACGCCCGCGCCGGATTCCGGATCATCGGTACCCGGATGCGCATCGGCCGCCACCACGGCCGCTGGCGCGACGTCGTCCTCCTCGAACGCCGCAGCCCTGCCATCAGCTGAGCGGGGCCACCGGCCGTCCGCTCCCGAGCATGTCCTCAGCTACCGGATGGCTGATCCATGGGTCTCTCACCCTTTCAATCGGGATTAGAACTAATCCCCACACCCCGCGCAGGCTCCACAACGCGATCAAGACCTGCTTTGGGGCTGGGGACACGTTCGGGAGCGGAGGGCCGACTGGAACCTCACCGAGGTCATCACCAAACCGGTACACGACTACATCACCGCCCACGCGGCCGGCCTGCCCGCAGGGGCTGAGGCGATCTGGTCGATCTGGACGCTGACCGGGCCGATCCTGTGGCTGATCTGTTGGCTGACGAAGTCCTGGGGGGCGCGGCTGGCCTGGGTGCTGTACGGGGCCGGTACGGTCGCGATGGTCTACAGCGCAAGCCCGGCCAGTGGGCAGCTGCTGGCGGCCGGCGTCGCCGTCCTGTACTGGGCGGTGCTGTCGGTGTTCGCGTTGCGGGAGCTCGGCCATCGCCCCGTGGTGCATGTCCGCTCCGCCCCCGACGCCACCACCCCGCTGCAGCAGCTACGCCAGCAGCTGGATGAGCAGCTGAGCGAGATCCGCGCCCGAATAGGGCGTATGGAAGTGGTCAGCGATGAGCTGGCCGCGCGGTGGGCAGGCAGCAGAGACGACGAGGATTCCTAGTTCCTCAACCCCGGCGTTACAGGTCACTTCATTGGCTGATGCCCTGGTGGACGGCTGCTGCGGACACGCTCAGTCGAAGACCTCGGTGACTGCGGCCTTGAGCCGTCGGCCGTTGCTGTCGATGACGAGGTACCAATAGTCGTCGTAGGGCACCTCCAGGACGACGGGGCTGACATCAAAGAAGCCGCCGTAATACTCGTACTCGTCGCCGTCGAGATACCCCTGGTAGTGCTCACTGTCCATGAGGCACACTCTGGCGGTCGAGCCGCGCAGTTCTACCTCGAAGCAGGCGCCGCCTGCGCGAGATCCGAGATCCCAGTAGAGATGCTCCACACGTCATTAGTAACGCGTTACCCCCCGGGCAGGAAGCCTGGCGAGCCAAGGCCCTCCGCGACTTGGTGAGGTCAGCTTGGTGAGGTCCGCACCTGGCTGGAGCATGTGAAGGCGAGCAGGCAGCAGAGACGGCGGGGATTCCTGGATCGCCCCACGAGTGGCGACGGGCCCGCTCCGGGATCGGGGCGGGCCTGTGATCGTTCGGGGCTCTGCGTGGCTCTCAAGGCTCTACGGCGGGCACGGGAAGATCGTCGGCCTCGCGGCGGCCCTGAGTGGCCGCCTACGGTCCGCGGACCCGGTGGATCACGAGGGCCCCGATCATCGATCGGGGCCCTCTGGACGTACGGCAGCGCTCGTCACAGCGCCGTCTCCTCGATCTCGTCGAGGAGGGCGCGCAGCTCGGTGACGACGCGCTTCACTTCGTCGGGGTTCTCGGCCGCGGCGCTCCGGACAAGGTCGCGCCTGGCGACGCGCTGAAGAATGGTGCGCAGCCGGGCCGGCCTCCGCGGCGAAGGTCTCGGTGGCGGTGACCTCCACCCGTTCCGGCAGATCCCGACCGTCGGCAGACCTGGCCAGGCAGGCGCGGATCTGCTCGACAGCCTCAGCCGGGTCGAACCGATCAGCTGACAGAGTACTCACCGCACCCTTGAGGACAGCGGCGGTGACCCGCACCCCCGTCCGCCTCGACGACGGCCTGGTAGACGGTCGTCGCGGCCTCTTCTCCGTGCCGGTTCGCCAGGGGGATCAGTTCGCGGACATGGCTTTCGTTGATGATCTTGTCCCCAATTGGGGACAAGATCTCTGCCAGAGGCCATGCCTGGATCAGCCGGTAAGCCCTGCGAGGTCTTCATCTGCCGGCGGTCTTACGTACTCCTCGAACATGCCGTGCGTGCCCCGATACAGCCGGGCATCACGGATGACCTGCAATGCCTTGTCTGCGGCCCAAAACGCGATGCGCAAACTGTCGAGTGCGGCCTCGCAGGCCGCCAGGTCGTCGCGCTCGACGTCGATGTCGAGCCGGCACCGGGCCGCTACCGGGTACGGCTCACCGACGACGCCGACGGCCCGGGGACGGTGCTGACCGTGCCGGTTCCGACCACGGACGACGTCTTGTTCAGGATGTTCGACGGCTTTCGCTGACGCGTCGTGGGGCCGGCCTCCGCTGCCAGCGGGGGAGCGACCACCGGCTGCGGGAGGTCGGGGGCGGCGGGGAGCCGGTAGGGCTCCATCGGGCCGCGGCGGAGCTCGTTCATCAGCGGGGCCGGTTGCCGGTCAGCTCGGTCAGGCGGGCGCGGGCGTCGGCCAGGACGTCCAGGGGCGCCGCGTCTGTGGATGGCCTTGCCCAGGCTGGGGCCGGATTGCGATCGGCATGGCTACCGGCGCGCCGACCTGCGGAGATGTCGTTCGGTTGACCTGACAGAGCCCACTTCTGTTTGGTC
>NZ_JBSFPS010000089.1:0-33566 GCF_053588315.1 Streptosporangium sp. NPDC003464
TGGGAAATCTCGGGCATGCGAGAAGTCGATACCCGCGCTGACGCCGGCCGGCGGTCACCGGCCGGCGCCCTGGCCGGCCCCCGCTCCGGGTCCTAGTCCGGGTCCTGCTCCGGGTCCTGGTCCCGCTCCTGGTCTCGGTTCCGCTCCCGCTCTCGGTTCCGGACCTGGTTCCGTTCCCGCTCCGGGTCCTGGTCTCGTTCCTGATTCCGCTCTCGCTCCGGGGATCGTTCCTGATTCCGGTCCCGATCCTGGTTCCGGTCCTGGTACGGGCGCGGGTGCGCCGGCGGTGGCGGTGGCGGCGGCGCGGTCTTCGGCCGGCAGCCAGTGCCGGCCGGGCTCGTAGTGCAGCCACCCCTCCCGCCGGGCTGTCGCGTCGGCGGTGTCCAGCATCCGGCTGAGGAGCGGATGGCGGTTGTCGCGCCGCCAGACCAGCGACCAGGGATAGAGCGGGGTGGGACCGGCCAGCGGGACCAGCGCCGTGGCCGGGAGCCGGGCGGTCTGGACGTCGGCGTCGATCAGCCAAACGCGGTCGGGATGCGCGTGGATCTGCGCCACCACCTGGTCGAGGGTGGCGACCGCCGGTCCGATGGTCAGGGGGATGCCGAAGTGGTCGCCGAGCGCGCGCAGATAGCCGTCCAGCTCGGTGGCGCCCGCGAGGGCGGGCGTCCAGATCCCGTGGGGGCGCAGGTCGGCCGGGCGCAACGTGGGCCGCGCCGCCAGCGGGTGGCGCCGCGACATCAGCGCGTGGAGGGGCTCCAGCCGCAGCAGCCGGTGGGCCAGGCCGTCGGGCCAGGGGTGGGGCAGGCCGTGCACCCGCCCGAAGGCCACGTCGATCTCGGCGCGCCGCAGTGCCGACAGGGCGGTGCCCAGGCTGTGCCGGGTGCTCAGCTCCAGCGGCAGGTCGCCCAGATCCACGATCAGCTGGCGGAGCAGCGAGGAGGCGGCGATCGGGCGGAAGGTGTCGAGCCGCAGCGGCTGCTGATCGAGCTGCGCCGCGGCCACGATCTCGTCGGCGACGGCCAGGGCCTGCCGCGACAGGGGCAGCAGCCGCCGTCCGAGATCGGTCAGCTCGACGACGTGATGGCCGCGCACGAACAGCGGCCCGCCCAGCGTCGCCTCCAGGCGCCGGATGCGGTGGGACAGGGCCTGCTGGGTGAGGAACAGCCGGCCCGCGGCCCGGCCGAAGTGCAGCTCCTCGGAGGTCGTGACGAAGGCCTGGAGCTGGCGCAGGTCGAGATCCATCCCCAACAAGCTGCAGTGACAAGAACTGCTTGTCAAGGAGGCGAGTTGTTGTTGGACGCCCTGGGACACCAGGCGGTTGAGTGGATCACATGGATGAGGACCTCCGGTCCCGCGGGCCGGCTCAAGACCTGGACGGCACGGCAGACCCGGACGGCACGGCAGACCCGGACGGCACGGCGGCCGCGCCGGATCCACGTCGCTGGCGCGCGCTGGCGGTGCTGGCCCTGGTGCAGTTCATGTTCACCGTGGACAGCTCGATCGTGAACATCGCGCTGCCCTCGGTGCAGCGGGATCTGGGGGCGTCGACGGAGGGCCTGGCCTGGGTGGTCAACGCCTACGTCGTGACCGCGGGCGGGCTGCTGCTGCTCGGCGGGCGGCTGGCCGACCTGTGGGGACGGCGCCGCGTGTTCCTCGCCGGCACCGCGGTGTTCGCGCTGGCGTCGCTGGCCAGCGGTGTCGCGGGGAGCACCGGCATGCTGGTGGCCGGCCGGTTCGGGCAGGGGCTCGGGGAGGCGCTGGCGGCGCCGGCCGCCCTGTCGATGATCGTGCTGATGTTCCCCGACGGCCGTGAGCGGGCCCGTGCCCTGGCGATCTGGGGAGGGCTGAGCGGGCTGGGCGCCACGGCCGGGGTGCTGCTGTCGGGGGCGCTGACGGAGCTGGCCGGCTGGCGCTGGGTCTTCTTCGTCAACCTGCCGGTCGCCGCGGTCGCGTTGCTGCTCGCCCCCCGGCTGGTGGACGCGCGGCCCGGCGCCGGCGGGCGCAGGGTGGACTGGGCGGGCGCGGTGCTCGTCACCGGCGGTCTGATCGCGCTCATCGCCGGCCTGCTCGCGGCCGGCCGCAACGGCTGGGGCGCCCCGGTCGTGCTGCTGCCCCTGGGCGCCGGGCTGGCCGCGCTGGCCGCCTCCGCCGTGGTGGAGACGAGGAGCGCCGCGCCGCTGGTGCCGCCGCGTTTCCTGGCCAGCCGCGTCCGCCTGTCGGCGAACCTGGCGACGATCACGCTGACCAGCGGCATGGCGGCGACCATGTTCCTGCTCACCCTCTACATGCAGAACGTCCTCGGCTACCAGCCGCTGGCCACGGGGCTGGCCTACCTGCCCTTCTGCGTGGCCTTCCTCGCCGGCCTGGCGGCCTCGACCGCGCTCACCGCCAAGCTGGGCACCACGGGCACCATCGGCGCCGGCCTCGTCCTCAGCGCCGCCGGGATGCTGTACGTGGCCGTGCGCATGTCGGTCACCAGCGGCTACGCCGCCGACGTGCTGCCCGCCATGGTGATGATTGCCGCGGGGCTGGGGACCGCCTTCCCCGCGCTGCAGAACGCGGCCCTGCACGGGGTGACCGACGACGACGCGGGGCTCGGCTCGGGGGTGCAGACGACCATGCAGCAGTTGGGCAGCGCCCTCGGCCTGGCCGTCTTCACCGCGGTCGCGATAGGCCGCACCGGCACGGCGCTGGAGGCCGGGCAGTCCTCCCCGGCGGCCGCCGTCAGCGGCTACCAGTGGGCCTTCTACGCCGCGGCGGGCGTGCTGCTCCTGGCCGCCCTGCTGGTGTCGGTGACCGTGCGGCCCGCGCGGGACGCCGGCGCGCGGACGCGGGCCGCGGAGCCCTCCTGACGTCCCCGCCGGCCGTACGGTGCGCTCATCCCGGCGCCAGCCGTACGGTGACGGTCAGGCCGCCGCCCGGACGCGGCACGGCCTCCACCGAGCCGCGGTGGGCCCGGGCGACCGCCCGGACGATCGACAGGCCGAGGCCCGCGCCGGCGGTCGAGCCGGTCCGGTCGCGGTCGAGGCGGCGGAACGGTTCGAAGAGCTCCTCGATCCGGTCGGCGGGGACGACGCGGCCGGTGTTCTCCACGGTGATGACGCTCCCTCGCCGGTCCCGGCCGGTGCGGACGGTGACCAGGGCGCGCCCGTCGTTGTACTTCACCGCGTTGTCGAGCAGGTTACCGATCATCTGTCCCAGCAGCACCGGATCACCGGTCGCCGGGGCCGGGCTCAGGTCCGCCGTGGCCTCCGGCACGGAGGCCAGCGCGCTCCCGGCGAGTTCGGCCAGGTCCACCGGGCGGCGCTCGGTCAGCTCCCGCTCGCTCTGGGCCAGCAGGAGCAGTCCCTCGATGAGCCGTTCCTGGCGGGCGCCGGCGGCCAGCAGTTCGGCGCCGACGGCCCTGATCTCCGCGGGAAGGCCGGGATCGGTCATGGAGACCTGCACCAGCGCCCGGTTGATGGCCAGCGGGGTGCGCAGCTCGTGGGAGGCGTTGGCGACGAAGCGGCGCTGGCTGTCGAAGGCGTGGTCGAGGCGTTCCAGCATGGAGTCGAAGGTGTCGGCCAGGTCGCGGAGCTCGTCGCGGGGGCCGTCCAGGGCGATCCGCTCGTGCAGGGTGCTCTCCGACAGGCGGCGGGCCGCCTCGGTCATCGTGTGCAGCGGGGCCAGCGCCCGGCGGGCCACGATCCACCCGACGGCCAGCCCCGTCACCCCGACGATCACGGTGGCCAGCAGCGACCACTGGACCATCGAGGCCATCACGCTGTCGCGGTACTGGCCCTTGGCGTCGGTGAAGGTCCGCAGGAGGTCACCGTCCCGGGGGAGCGGTACGGCCACGGCCTCCCGGGGCGTCACCCTGACGGGCTGGTGGAGCATCTGCCGGACGACGAAGTAGTTGGCCAGTACGAGCACGAGGCCCGCGGCGGAGAACAGGCTGCCGTAGACCAGGGTCAGGCGGAGCCGTACCGAGATCCGCCGCGCGCTCACAGCCGGTACCCCAGGCCGGTCACCGTCTCCACCACCGGCGGGTCGCCGAGCTTCCTGCGCAGGGTCATCACCGTGACCCGCACCGAGTTGGTGAAGTAGTTGATGTTCTCGTCCCAGGCCTTCTCCAGCAGGTCCTCGGCGCTGACCACGGTGCCCTCGGCGCGCATCAGGATCTCCAGCACCGCGAACTCCTTGGGGCTCAGCGCCACGTACCGGCCGTCGCGGAAGACCTCGTGACGGCCCGGGTCGAGGGTGATGCCCGACCGGCTGAGCACCGGCGGCACCATCTGGGGGGTCCGGCGGGCCAGCGCGCGCAGCCGGGCCACCAGCTCGGGGAAGTCGAAGGGCTTGGGCAGGTAGTCGTCGGCGCCGATCGACAGGCCCTCCACCTTCGACCCGAGGTCCCCGGCGGCGGTCAGCATGATGATCCTGGCCGGGATCCGGGCGGAGACCAGGCGGCGGCAGACCTCGTCGCCGTGGAGCACGGGCAGGTCCCGGTCCAGCACGATCACGTCGTAGTCGTTGACGGCGGCCCGTTCCAGCGCCGCGTCCCCGTCGTGGACCACGTCCACGGCCATGGTCTCCCGGCGCAGACCGGTCGCCACGATGTCGGCGAGCACCCGCTCGTCCTCCACGATGAGCACTCGCATGATCGCAATCCTGGCCGTCCAGGGGTAAACATCGGATAAGCGCCCTCCCTCAGGGCGTGGTGAGGGCGAGGGTGGGGGACATGCGGGCCGCCCGCATCGCGGGATAGATCCCGGCGACCGTCCCCACCAGCAGGGGCGCCGCCAGGCCACCGGCCATGGCCCAGAGCGGGACCACGGCGGGCAGGTCCCGCACGGCGGCGTACCCGACGGTGACCAGCGCCCCCAGCGCCACCCCCGCGGCGCCGCCCATGCCCGACAGGAGCAGCGACTCGGTGAGGAACTGGCCGCGCACCTGGCCCCGGGTGGCGCCGAGCGAGCGGCGCAGACCGATCTCCCCGCGGCGTTCCAGCACCGAGATGACCATGGTGTTGGCCACGCCGACCCCGCCGACCAGCAGCGCCATCGCGCCGACGCCGAGCAGCAGGTCCGTGAACGCCCCCGCGGCCGCGGCCTTCGCGACGAGCCCGTCGGAGGGCCTGCTGACCTCGACCTCCTCGGGATGCTCCGGGTTCACGGTCCTGGGCAGCACCTGGCGCACCTCGCCCACCGCGGCGTCGGAGGAGCGGATGTAGAGCGTGGTGGGGTGGCCGTCGAAGTCCAGGTATCGCCCGGCGGCCTCGGACCCGACGAGCACCGACCGGTCGATCTCCGGTGCCAGCGGGGAGGCGGCCAGCACGCCGGTGACCGTCCACCACCGCCCGCCGATCCACACCTGGTCCCCCACCTCCCGCACGCCGAGCCGCTGGGCCGCCACCGACCCCAGGACCACCGCGCGCTGCGCCCCGGTCGCCCGGTTGAGCCAGACGCCCCGCTCGACGTGGGTCTGGAGCGTGGTGAGCAGGCCGGGCGAGGCCGCCCGGACCCCCAGCCCCCCGGTCTGCTCCCGCGGCACCAGGTCGGTCCGCCAGACGTGCTCGCCGGTGTCACCGGTGGCGGCGGCGCCGGTCACCGGCCCGATCCTGGCGGCCATGGCGACCGCCTCCTCCGGCAGCTCGGCGCTGCCCCCGAGCACGGTCCGCCCGGCGGTGACGGTGAGCAGGTCGGTGCCGAGCCGGTCGAGCTCGTCGAGCAGCCGGGCCTTGCTGGAGGAGGAGATCCCGACGACCGCCACCATGGTCGCGATGCCGATCGCGATGCCCAGCGCCGACAGCAGCACCCGGCCCGGCCGGGTCCTCAGCCCGGAGCCGCCCACCCGCAGCAGGTCCGCCCAGCCGAGCCGGCCGGGGACCAGATCCGGTGCGGTGCGCGCCGTGCCGGGCCGCTCATGTCCGGGCGCCGGGCCGGGCCGCTCATGTCCAAGCGTGGCGTCGTGCCGTCCGTACTCGGGTGCGGCGTCGTGCCGTCCGTACTCGGGTACGGCGTGCGCCCGGCCGGGCCGCTCCCGCCCGGGGGCGTCCGGGCCGGGGCGTCTGTCCTCCGGTACGTGCCGTGTCCGGTTCATGCCGTGCTCCCCGGGTGCGCCCCGCCGCCGGTCTTCCCGCCGGTCTTCCCGCCCGCGTCGATGTCGGTCCTCTCGTCGGTGACGATCAGGCCGTCGCGCAGCCTGACCCGGCGCGGGGCGGCCGCGGCCACCTCGTCGTCGTGGGTGATGATCGCCACGGTGGTGCCGGAGGCGTTGAGCTCGCGCAGGATCGTCAGCACGGCGTGGCCGGAGGCGGTGTCGAGGTTGCCGGTCGGCTCGTCGGCCAGCAGCAGCGACGGCTCGCCGGCCACGGCCCTGGCCACCGCGACCCGCTGGCGCTCCCCGCCGGACAGCTCGCCGGGCCGGTGCCCCAGCCGGTGGCCGAGGCCGACCCGCCTGAGCGCCTCGGCGGCCCGTTCCCGCCGCTCCCGGCGTGGGGCTCCGCCGTACAGCATGCCGTCGGCGACGTTGTCGAGCGCGGCGACCCCGGCGGCCAGATGGAACTGCTGGAAGACGAACCCGATGCGCCGGGCGCGCAGCGCCGACAGCTGCCGGTCCGACAGCGCCCCCACGTCGTGCCCGGCGATGCGGACGGTCCCGGCGGAGGGGCGGTCGAGGGTGCCGATCAGGTGCAGCATGGTCGACTTCCCCGACCCGGAGGGGCCGACGATCGCCACGAGTTCGCCGGGGAGGACGCGCAGGTCCACGCCGCGCAGCGCGCGCACCCCGCCGGGATAGATCTTCTCCGCCCCCGACAGCTCGATCACCGGGGCGGGCGGGCCGGTGGTGCCCGCGGGGTCGAAGGTGGAGTCGGGCCGGTGGCTCATGACTGCGGCACCTCGACCTTCATGCCCTCGGCGAGACCGGCGCCGGACACCTCGACGCGGCCGGAGGCGTACAGGCCGGTCTCGACCGCGACGGTGCGGTGATCGGCCAGGCGCAGGCCGTAGCCTCCCTCGCGGAGGGCCAGCAGCGCCTCGACCGGGACGGAGAGCACGTCCCGGCGGTGCTCGCCGCGGAGGTTCACCGTGACGGGGGCCTGGTCGAGGCGGCCGAGCTTCCGGGGATCGGCCAGGGTGACCTCAAGGTCGATCGTGGAGGCGCCGGTCGGCCGGCCGCCGTCCATCTCGGGCTCGGCGACCGTGCCGACCGAGGTGATCCGGCCCCTGGCCGGGCCGCCGGGCAGCTCCACCGTCACCGGGGCGCCGATCCTGGCGAGCTGCTGGTCGGCCGAGTCGAGGTCGATGTGGACGATCCGGCGGGTGCTGGTCGTGGTCACCACCGACCGGCCCGCGGCGGTCCCGGGCTCCGCGGTGACCTCGGCGATCCGCAGCCTCCCGGAGGCGACCACGACCTGGGCCGCGTCGACCGACCCGGTCTCCGGCAGGCCCGCGGCGTCCTGCCACCGCCGTACGGCCCGCGCGGTCAGCCAGGAGAAGTCGCCGTCCACCGTGCCGGGGTCGTGGCCGAGGGCCTTGAGGTTGCGCTCCAGCTGCTCGACGTCCTTGCCGCTGGAACCGGAGGACAGCGTGCGGTACATCGGGATGTCGCCGTACATCAGGATCACCGGCCTGCCGTCCACCCGGTAGAGCCAGCCGCCGCGCCCCACCGTGGACCCCTGCTCCCTGACCCTGGTGACCGTGCCGTCCGCGTGGTTGGGCAGCCTGCGGCGGCCCGAGTAGCCGAGCGTGCCGTCGACGGCCTCGGCGTCGGCCAGGTCGGAGCGGGTGATCTCGGCGGTCGCCACGGGGGCGGCGGAGGCCGCGGCGGGGGCGTCCTGCCGGCCGGTCAGCGTGAGCGCCGCCACGCCGCCGCCGGCGAGCAGGACGGCCCCGGCGGCCCCGGCGATGACCCTGCCGTGTCTCAAGGCCGCTTCCCCGATCCGGGCAGGTGCTCACGGCAGATCTCCATCGCCTTCTCGGTCTCAGGAGAGTTGAGATTCATCCTATTTCCGCCTAAACGAACCCTTCCATCGGAAAAGTCAGGATCCTTCATGTCGATGCCGTTCTCCCGCATGCAGCGGGCGTACTTCAGCAAGGCGTTCTGGACCGCGGGGTCGGCCGCCGCCCTCTTCTTCTGACCGGCTGGACCGTATTTCTCGCAGGCCCTGGAGGCCCTGTCCAGGCTGTCCTTGTCGACCTCCCCGCGGAGCGTCACGGCGTCGCTGCCCGGCTCCGGGTCGGGCATGTCGACGCCGTTCTCCCGCATGCACCGGGCGAACCTCAGCCCGTCCGGCTGGGCCGGTGCCGCCGGGGCGGCCGAGGACGTGGCGCCTCCCGCGGAGGCGATCCCGGGCTCCGGGCTCTGCCCGCACCCGCTCACCGCGGCGGCCGAGACGATCGCCGCCACCACCAGAACTGTTCTCATCGCGATTCCCTCCCTGTCGCCACAGATATTGCGAGAACCCTGTTAAACACTCTTTAAGCGGATCCGTTTAACCGGTCTTTATCCCCGGGGCCGTGGCGGGAGCGGGCGATCTTCACCCTTCCGATGTGTAATGCTTGGGCAAAGCGGTGCATACGAGGGGTCGGCGATGCCGGAGATCAGACCGCTGCGGCCCGGGGATCCGCCGCAGTTGGGGGACTACACGCTCCAGGGCAGGCTGGGGGAGGGCGGTCAGGGGGTCGTCTACCTCGGGGAGTCCGCCGACGGGGGACGCGCCGCCATCAAGCTGCTGCACGTGCGCTTCACCGGCGAGGCCCACGCGCGCTCCCGCTTCGCGCGCGAGCTCGCCGCGGCCCGGCGGGTGGAGGCGTTCTGCACCGCCCGGGTCCTCGCCGCCGACCTCGACGGCGAGACGCCCTACATCGCGAGCGAGCTGATCGACGGGCCCTCGCTGCGCCAGGTGGTCGAGCGCGACGGACCGCTGAGCGGTGACGCGCTCAGCCGGCTCGCCATCGGCACGGCCACCGCGCTGACCGCGATCCACCACGCCGGGATCGCCCACCGCGATCTGAAACCGGACAACGTGCTGCTGGCCGCGGACGGCCCCCGGGTCGTCGACTTCGGCATCGCGAAGATCATCGACGAGAGCGGGACGATCACCACCCGCGCGGTCGGGACCCCGGCCTACATGGCGCCCGAGCAGATCGCCGAGGAGCGTGTCGGCCTGCCCGCCGACGTGTTCGCCTGGGCCTCGACCATGGTCTTCACCGCCACCGGCAAGGCGCCCTTCGGCGGTGACACGATCGTGGCGACGCTCAACCGCGTCATCAACCACGAAGCCGACCTGAGCGCCCTCCCCGAGGACCTGCGCCCGACCGTCGCCGCCTGCCTGAACAAGGACCAGCGGCTCCGGCCCACCGCCGACGAGGTGCTCAAACGCCTGCTCGGCCATCCGGTGGACGAGGCCCAGGTCTCCGAGGAGGTGCTGGCCGAGGGCGTCCAGGCCGCCACGGTCGACCTGACCCGGGTGGAGCGGCGGACCCCGGCCCGGCGCCGCCGCCGGACCGTCGCCGCGGCCGTGGCCGTGGTCCTCGGCGCGGCGGCCGCCTTCCTGGCCGTCCAGTCCGGCCCCATCTCCGGCTGGGGCGCCGCCGCCTCGCCGAGCCCGGCCGCCTCCACCCCGGCCCCGGCGGCCTCCACCGGCTCGCCCCTGCTCGACCGGATCAGGGCCGGCGGCGTGCTCAGGGTCGGCTACCGCGACGGCTTCCCCGGCGTCTCGCTGGGCGTGCCGCCCACCGGGTTCGAGATCGACGTGGCCGAATACATCGCCAGGGCCCTGAAGGTGCCCGAGGGCAGGGTCAGATATGTGCCCGTGGGCTACGCCGCCCGGGAGGCGGCGGTCGAGCGGGGCAAGGTGGACCTCGTGGTCGCCAACCTCTCGATCGACAGCGCCGACCGCGGCCGGATCGCCTTCGCCGGACCGTACTACCTGGCCCACCGCGACGTGCTCGTCCGGGCGGGCTCCAAGATCTCCAAGGTCGAGCACCTGCGCGGCAAGCGGCTCTGCCTGGCCCCCGGCCAGACCACCAGCTCCCTGATCAGGGACAGGGGCGTCAGGTTCGTCGCCGTCCGCGACGCCGACACCTCCAAGTGCGCCACCCGGGTGGCCGACGGCAGCGCCGACGCCCTGCCCGGCGACGACGTGCTGATCGCCGGGTTCGGCGCCCGCCTGCGCGGAGCGGGACTCAAGATCGCCGGGATCCGGCTCACCGCCGAGCGGTACGGCGTGGCGCTGAGAGCCGGCGACCCCGGGGCCTGCCGGGCGATCAACGCGGCGATCGGGTCCATGTACGCCGACGGGACCATGCGGACGCTGCTCGAACGCCACTTCGGCAGGGTCGGCTTCCGCTCCGAGACCGAGCTGCCCGAGCTGGAGACCTGCCGGTAGCGGGGCAGGCGGCCGGGCGGCCCCGCCCGGCGGGACCGCCCCCATCGGTCAGGACGCGGGACAGGTCGTGCCCTTGGCGGGAGTCTTCCCGCCGAGCAGGTAGCCGTCGATGACCTTCTTCACGCACGCGTCGCCCGACAGGTAGGCGCCGTGGCCCTCGCCCTTGTAGGTGACCAGCACGCCGGTCGTGAGCTCCGAGGTCATCTTCGGCGCCCACTCGTACGGCGTGGCGGGGTCGCCCGTGCCGCCGACCACCACGATCGGCGCGGAGCCGGTGGCGTTGACCTTCCTGGCCTCGTCGCTGCCCGGGACCGGCCATGCCCGGCAGATGATCCCCAGCCCCGCGCTGCCGAACAGCGGCGAGATCTTCAACGCCGCGGCCTCCACCTTGACCAGCTCCTCGGAGGTCGGCCGTTCGGCGGTGTCCGCGCAGCTGATGGCCGGGAAACTGCTCATCAGGGTCGAGTAGGACCCGTCGGGCCTGCGGCCGTTGTAGCTGTCGGCCAGCGACAGCAGGAGCCGGCCGTCGCCCTTGAACCCCTGGGCCAGGGCCTGCTCCAGCAGCGGCCAGGTCAGGTTGGAGTACAGCGCGGCGGCGACACCGGTGCTGGCCAGGCCCTGGGTGAGCGAGCGGTTGCCCACCGGCAGCGGCCGGTTGTCCAGCTCGTCCAGGAAGTTGTCGACGTTCTTGTTGGCGATGGTCGCGTCGGCGCCGAGCTCGCACTGGCCCCGGTCCTTGACGCAGTCCTTCAGGAAGGACTCGTAGGCCTGCTGGAACCCGGAGGTCTGCACCAGCGTGCGCTGCTTCAGGGTGACGCTGGGGTCGAGCGGGGCGTCCAGCACGAAACGCCCCACGTTCTTGGCGAACTTCGTCGCGTAGACCGCGCCGAGCTGCGTGCCGTACGAGATGCCGAAGTAGTTGAGCTGCCTGTCGCCCAGCGCCGCGCGGAGCCGGTCCATGTCCTGGGCGGCGTTCACCGTGCCGACGTAGGGCAGGACCTTGCCGGAGGTCTGCTCGCAGGCGGTGGCGAACTCCTTGATGATCTTGTCCATCGCGGCCCGCTCCGCCGGGGTGGTGGCCACGCTGTCCATCGAGGTGAACCGGTCCATCACCTTGCTGTCGCCGCACTTGACGCCGGCGCTGCGCTCCACCCCGCGCGGGTCGAAGCTGACCAGGTCGTAGCGGGTGCGCAGGGTGCTGAAGACCTTGACGGCCTGGGCCAGGGTGTCGACGCCGGACCCGCCGGGACCTCCGAAGTTGAAGACCAGGGAGCCGATCCGCTCGCCGGGGCCGGTGGCCCTGACCCTGATCACGGCCATCTCCAGCGTCTCGCCGTCCGGGCTGGCGTAGTCGAGGGGGACCTTGAGCTTGCCGCACTGCAGGTTGGGGTCGGGTTTGGCCGGAGCCTGCCCGCCGGGGCGCTCGATGTCGGTGCACGGGCCCCAGGCGATCGGGTCCGACGTCCCGGCCGCGTTGTGGGCGGAGGCCGGTGCCTGGGGGGCGCCGGAGGCGCGGTGGCCGTCCGCCGCGGTGCCGCCGCTGCAGGCGGTCAGCGCTGTGGACAGGACCGCCGTCACGGTGGCGGCCGTCAAGACTTTTCGCACGTGGTGCTCCCCTCGGATCGTTCGCCGGGGGAAGCGATTCAACACTAACCGGGCGGGGCCTTCCAAAGAAGGGACCCGCCCGGCAGGGATCACAGCCCCATGGACTGCGTGTCGTTGCTCTCGGCGCCGCCTGCCTCGGTGACGCCGTTCTTGAGGTGGTACTTGGCGATCGCGTCGTTCAGCACCCTGGAGTCGAGCTCGCCCCGCTTGACGAGCTGGGTGAGCACGGCGAGCGTGATCGAGGCCGCGTCCACGTGGAAGTGGCGGCGCAGCGCCGACCGGGTGTCCGACAGGCCGAAGCCGTCGGTGCCGAGCGAGGTCCAGTCACCCGGGACCCACTGGGCGATCTGGTCCTGGACCGCGCGCATGTAGTCGCTGACGCCCACGAACGGCCCCTGGGCCGCCGACAGCGCCTGGGTCACGTACGGCACGCGCTGCTCGGCGTCGGGGTTGAGCATGTTGTGCTCCTCGGCGGCCAGCGCCTCGCGGCGCAGCTCCGCCCAGGAGGTGGCCGACCACACCTCGGCCGCCACGCCCCACTCCTCGGCCAGCATCCGCTGGGCCTCCATGGCCCACGGACCGGCGACGCCCGATACCAGGATGTTGGCCTTCGGGCCCGCGGCGGCCGGCGCCGCGGCGAACCGGTAAAGGCCCTTGAGCAGGCCCTCCACGTCCAGGTCGGCGGGCTCGGCCGGCTGCGGGTAGGGCTCGTTGTAGACGGTCAGGTAGTAGAAGACGTTCTCCGGCTGCTCGCCGTACATCCTCCGCAGGCCGTCCTTGATGATGTGGGCCACCTCGAAGCCCCACGACGGGTCGTAGGAGACCGCCGCCGGGTTCGTCGAGGCGATCAGCGGGGTGTGACCGTCCTCGTGCTGCAGGCCCTCACCGTTCAGGGTGGTGCGGCCGGCGGTGGCGCCGAGCAGGAAGCCCCGGCCCATCTGGTCGGCGAGCTGCCACATCTGGTCGGCGGTGCGCTGCCAGCCGAACATCGAGTAGAAGATGTAGATCGGGATCATGTGCTCGCCGTGCGTGGCGTACGCCGAGCCCACCGCGATCGTCGAGGCCATCGAGCCCGACTCGCTGATGCCCTCGTGCAGGATCTGACCCTCGGTCGACTCCTTGTAGGACAGCAGCAGCTCGCGGTCCACGGCGTCGTAGGTCTGGCCGTGCGGCGAGTAGATCTTGGCGGTCGGGAAGATCGCGTCGAGACCGAAGGTGCGGGCCTCGTCCGGGATGATCGGCACGAACCGGTGGCCGATCTCCTTGTCGCGCATGAGGTCCTTCAGCAGGCGGACGAACGCCATGGTGGTGGCGACGTTCTGCTTGCCGGAGCCCTTCTTGAGCTGCGCGAAGGCGGCGTCGCCGGGGAGCTTGACCGGCTTGGCGCGGACCACGCGCTTGGGCAGGAAGCCGCCCAGGGCCGCGCGGCGCTCCTTCATGTATTCGATCTCGGGGTCGTTCTCGCCCGGGTGGAAGTAGGGCGGCAGGTCGCCCTCGAGCGCGGAGTCGGGGATCGGCAGGTAGAGCCGGTCGCGGAACTCCTTGAGGTCGGCCTTGGACATCTTCTTCATCTGGTGCGTCGCGTTGCGCGCCTCGAAGTCCTTGCCCAGCGTCCAGCCCTTGATGGTCTGGGCGAGGATGACCGTCGGCTGGCCGACGTGCTCGCGGGCCGCCTTGTAGGCCGCGTAGACCTTGCGGTAGTCGTGGCCGCCGCGCGACAGCTTGCGGATGTCCTCGTCCGACAGGTGCTCGACCATCTTGCGCAGGCGCGGGTCGCCGCCGAAGAAGTTCTCGCGGATGTATTCGCCGCTCTCGACGGAGTAGGTCTGGAACTGACCGTCGGGGACGGTGTTCATCTTGTTGACCAGCACGCCGTCGACGTCGGCCGCCAGCAGCGGGTCCCAGTCGCGGCCCCAGACGACCTTGATGACGTTCCAGCCGGCGCCCCGGAAGTAGGACTCCAGCTCCTGGATGATCTTTCCGTTGCCGCGCACGGGGCCGTCGAGGCGCTGCAGGTTGCAGTTGATGACGAAGGTGAGGTTGTCGAGCTCCTCGCGGGCGGCCAGGCCGATCGCGCCGAGCGACTCCGGCTCGTCCATCTCGCCGTCGCCGAGGTAACACCAGACGTGGCTGCGGCTGGTGTCCTTGATCTTCCGGTTCAGCAGGTAGCGGTTGAACCGGGCCTGGTAGATCGCGCCGATCGGGCCGAGGCCCATGGAGACCGTGGGGAACTCCCAGAAGTCCGGCATCAGGCGCGGGTGCGGGTAGGAGGGCAGGCCCTTGAAGCCGTGCGACAGCTCCTGCCGGAAGGCGTCGAGCTGGCCCTCGTTGAGGCGGCCCTCCAGGAACGCCCTGGCGTAGATGCCCGGCGCGGCGTGGCCCTGGATGAAGACCTGGTCGCCGGACTCGCCGTGGTCCTTGCCGCGGAAGAAGTGGTTGAAGCCCACCTCGTAGAGTGACGCGGCCGAGGCGTAGGTCGCGATGTGGCCGCCGACGTTGGTGCGGGCGTTGGCCCGGGTCACCATGACGGCCGCGTTCCACCGGATGTAGGCGCGGATCCGGCGCTCGACGTATTCGTCGCCAGGGAACCAGGGCTCTCGCTCCGGGGGGATGGTATTGATGTAGTCGGTGCTGCGCAGGCCGGGGACCCCGACCTGGTGTTCGCGGGCCCGCTCCAACAGGCGAAGCATCAAATAACGGGCCCGAGTGCGACCTTCCGTCTTGATGACGTTGTCGAGCGACTCGAGCCACTCCTGGGTCTCGCTGGGGTCGACATCAGGGAGCTGGCTGGGTAGGCCGTCGCTGATGACCGAGAAACGCTGGCGTCCGGAAGCCACTGGGTCTCGCCTTCCGAGGATGGACTTTTGTCTGGTGTAGGTCGTCTTCCATCCTGGTCTCTTACCCCGGAAAGTGCATCTCTACTGACCGGTAACCAGGAAGTCCCTGCTGGCAGGGGGGTAGATGTGGCCTAGACCACCGATGGTAGGACGAATTGCCACCAAAGGTTACATCCATCTCCCCTTTTTCTGGAGGCCCGGGTCAAGGGCTTCTGGGGGCTGATCCGCGCGGCTCCGGGAGCCCCTGTACGCGGCCGGTCCGTGCTCGGTCCGTGCCCGGTTTCTCGCTGGTTCCGTGCCGGTTCCGCGCCTGGTGAAGAGCCCGGTGAAGAAAGGCCGTCGACGCGGGTGGCGGCCGGTCCGCCCGGGTGTGCGGCGCGCTCCGGCGGCGGGTGCGGCCCGTCCCGCGGCACACGGACCGCGCGTGGTCGTCGTCCCAGCTCAGGATGGATCGTAGGATCGGGTATGTGAGATCTCAGACAATCGAGGTGGTAACGGGTTCCCGCGAGCGGGTGCACGACATCACCTCCGAGTGCGAGAGCTTCGTCCGGTCGTGCGGAGGAGACGGTCTGCTGAACGTCTTCGTGCCGCACGCGACCGCGGGGATCGCGCTGATCGAGCTCGGCTCGGGCAGTGACGACGACCTGATCGCGGCCTTGCAGGACCTGCTTCCGGCCGACGAGAGATGGAGGCATGCGCACGGATCCAGAGGGCATGGACGGTCGCATGTCATGCCGGCTCTCATTCCTCCGTACGCAACCGTCCCGGTCCTGTCCGGGCGGCTCGCGCTGGGCACCTGGCAGTCCATCGCCGTTGTGGATCTCAACATCGACAATCGGGAACGCCAGGTCCGTTTGTCATTTTTGTCGGACTAATTCATACGTAGCCCAGTCGTTGCCGTGGCGACCGTTGACGACTAAGGGTCACAGCGTGTGGACTGTGCCGAAGCACTTTGAGCACCGTGTAATCGCGGGGCCATTCAAGCAGGAGGGACAAACGTGAGCGCGACCGCGGGTCAGGCGCAGGGCGAACGCAGCCTGGCCGAACGACTCGGTCTCAAGCCGGGTCAGGTGGTGCAGGAGATCGGATGGGACGAGGACGCCGATGACGATCTGCGCGACTCCATCGAGGAACTGACCGGCAACGAACTGGTCGATGAGGACTTCGAAGACGTCGTCGACATCGTGCTGCTGTGGTGGCGCGACGGCGACGGTGATCTGTTCGACGCCCTGAGCGGCGTGTTGACCAACCTGAGCGAGGGGGGCCAGATCTGGCTGCTCACCCCCAAGGCGGGGCGGGAGGGGCACGTGGAGCCGAGCGACATCGGGGAAGACTCCACGACGGCGGGTCTGTCGCAGACCAGCAGCATCAGTGCCGCCCCCGACTGGTCGGGGACGAGGCTGGCCACGCCTCGGGCGCGCCGCTGAGGGTCCCGCCCTGCCGTACGGCTCGCGCGAGCCGTACGGCAGGATGATGACGCTTGCCCGTCATCCGATGAAAGGACCTGTGGACATGGCAGTCGAGGTGGGGGCCCCGGCTCCGGACTTCGAGCTGAAGGATCAGCACGGCGCTCCGGTCAAGCTCTCGGACTACCGGGGTAAAAAGGTCGTGCTGATCTTCTATCCCCTCGCGTTCAGCGGCGTCTGTCACGGTGAGCTCTGCGCGATCCGCGACGAGTTCATCGCCACCGCGCCCGAGGACGTCCAGGTGGTGACCGTCTCGGTCGACTCGATGTTCACCCATCGGGCCTGGGCGGACCAGGAGGGCTACACCTTCCCCCTGCTCTCCGACTTCTGGCCGCACGGACAGGTCGCCCAGGCGTACGGTGTGTTCGATGAGGAGAAGGGGCTCGCCACACGGGGCACCTTCATCATCGACGGCGAGGGCGTGGTCCGCTGGAGTGTCGTGAACCCGATCCCGGTGGCACGCGACATCGCCGAGTACCGCAAGGTGCTCGCCGAACTTTCCTGAGCGGTGATCCGGCGGACGCTCATGAGGCGTCCGCCGGTCTCGACCTTCCGGAGGCGATCATGCCCTGCTTCTCCTGCGGGGCCAGGCAGACCGATCCGGTCCGTGGCGCCAGCCCGTGGAAGCGCGGGGTGCGCCACGAGACGCAGGTGCTCATCTGCCCGGACTGCCAGCGCACGCACGACCTCGACCTCGACACGTGCTCCGGGTGCGGATCCATGGCGCTCATCTGCCGGCTCGGCGAGGTGGAGTGCCGCTCCTGCGGGGCGGTACGGCTGGCCCGGGCCGGTGAGCAGCTCGCCGAGTCCTGCGCGCCCGGCCTGTCGGACGAGGTCGAGGCCGCGCTGAACCGTGTCCTGGGCCGGGTTCATTAATGCTCATAAATCGGCTTTAAGTGCATTTATGAGCTTGGGGAGTGATCTGTCGTTCTTCCCATGCGCTAGGGTCGGGCTCGGCCCCGCCCCTTCGACCTGCTGGATGCGTGCATGAGCTCCTTCGTTGTGGCCCTTGACGTCGGCGGCACCTCGATGAAGGGCGGTCTCGTCACCCGCTCGGGCGAGGTCGTTCTCACCGACCGCCGGGCGACCCCGCGCGACGAAGGACCCGCCGCCGTCGTCGGGACGATCCGGTCCTTCATCGACGACCTCGCCGCCGCGGGCGGCGGCGCCCCGGCGGGGGTCGGCCTGGCCGTGCCGGGCCTCGTCACCGCCGACACGGCGCTCTACTCCGCCAACATCGGCTGGCGCGACGTCCCGGCCGCGGACTTCGTCCCGCTCGACGTGCCCGTCATGCTCGGCCACGACGTGCGCACCGGCGGCCTGGCCGAGAGCGTGCTCGGCGCCGGCCGCGAGGTCTCCGACTTCCTCTTCCTGCCCATCGGGACGGGCATCGCCGGTGCCGTGATCCTCGGCGGCGAGCCGTACGGCGGGACCGCCGGATGGGGCGGTGAGATCGGTCACATCCCGGTCTTCCCCGCCGGGGAGGTGTGCGCCTGCGGCCAGATCGGCTGCCTGGAGACCTACGCCTCGGCCTCCGCGGTGGGCCGCCGCTACTCCGCCCGGGCCGCCTCACCCGCCACGGCCGAACAGGTCGCCGCGCTGACCGTCTCAGGCGACCCGCTGGCCGTGGAGGTGTGGGGGGAGGCGGTCGAGGCCCTGTCCCTCGCCCTGGCCACCTACACGCTGCTGCTGGACCCCTCCGCGATCGTCCTGGGCGGCGGCCTGGCCGAAGCGGGCCCCCTCCTGTCCGACCCGCTGGCCGAGCGCCTCCGCGGCCGTCTGACCTTCCGCGACGCCCCGCCCCTCCGCCCGGCCGCCCTGGGCGTCAACGCGGGCATGCTCGGCGCGGCCCTCCTCGGCTGGCGCGCCGCCGGAATCCCCGACGCCGGCGCCACATGGTCGTTGGATGTGCTGAAATCCCCCCGCGTGGCGTAAGGTGTTATCCCGTCTGCCGGACGGGATCCCCGGGGCGCTTAGCTCAGCGGTAGAGCGCTCGCCTTACAAGCGAGATGTCACTGGTTCGAACCCAGTAGTGCCCACCAGTAGAAACGCCCCGTTCCTGATCTTCGGAACGGGGCGTGAGTGACCAACTGGGTGACCAGCTCCCGAAGATGTCGTCCATCGCCTCTGCGCCTTGCATGAGCACGGGGCGGATCTGCTTCCTGTAGACGGTCTCGGTGACCACCGTGTTCCGGTGGCCGACGAGCCGCGAGATGTCCTCGATGGGGACGCCCGAGTCCGACAGCAGCGAGACGGAGCTGTGCCGCATCTCGCGGGGAGTCCAGTCGGTGCCCCGGAGCCCCGCCTTCTCGATGATCTTCCGTACGTCCCGCCGTACGTTGCCCGCGCTCATGGGGGTCCCCCTTCGAGGTGGCAGCGCTCCGCGCTGCCGCTGGCGGGGCTGCGCCTGCCCGTCAGCCGGGCATGCGGTTCTCCGGCCGGTCCCGGCCGGCAGCAGCTCCGCCCCGTCCTGCCGTACCGGGCGCCCGCCGCACCGAACGGACCCGCTGCCGTGGTGCGCGCTGCCGCCTGCCACTGCGACCATAGGCCAACCGCTTCGCGGCCCCCTCGGGATGCCTTCGGCATTGCGCCGGCCGTCTCCGCTCCCTGGGCAATCAGAGCTCTACGGCGTACCAATTCCATTGCTGGTCGATCAGCGTGATGGATCCCTCGTCGGCCAGGTCCCACAGAGCAGAGACGAAGGTTTCGCGAGGCAGACGCCCATGCCCCATAGACCTTGCGAACACTTCCACCCTCCAGACATCGAAGATGAGCACTCCTGGTCGAGGTCCAAGGTCGACGTCAACGACTCTCCGCTCGGGGGAAGCGGTCGTCATGCAGCAGCCGATCCCATGCACGCGATAATGCACGCCACTGGGAAGCTGCCAGATCCGGGGAGCGCGACGTTGAACAACGGCCCGATGAAGAGCCCACAGGTCATCTCCACCAGTCTGGTCCGCCATACCGGTTCCGACGTGCCGTGACAGTTCGTCGACACGGGCCGTGAACGCCCGCACCAGTTCGACAGCGTTCACAAGCGATCTCCCTCATCCATTGGGAGGAGCCATTCCGCCTCCGGCGGGGGCTCCGGCACCGAGATGATCCACGACACGGCCAACCCGTAGCGGGCTGAGGTGGTGGCTCTGATCGTCCCGCCCGCCATCGCCCAGGCAGAGCCCAGCAGACCGACTCCTCCGGCGCAAGCCCGGCCGTGCACGCAGGCCAACCGGCGCGCGAGGAAGGTCACCGGGAACATGGACACACGACGCCGAGCTTGCCCTTCCGTCCCCGGCCCGCTGCCCCTCCGGGGTGGGCGACGGCAGACGAGAAGATCAGGGCGAGCGGGGTGTGGGCTGGCGCCTGGGAGGTGCAAAAGTATCCAGTCGACGCCAAGGTGGAGTCCGTTTACCTTTGTGATCAATGGAGTGTCAGGTGGCGTGGAGGGCGACTGGTGAAGCGTAGGAGTCCGCAGGAGAAGAAATGGCTGAGTTACGCCAAGGACCGGCGCAACGACTACGGTGAGAACGACAAGAGCTCCCGCAAGAATATTTCGCGGAATAAGAGGGCGCCTCACCGCGCGAATCGGCGGCGAGCGAGCCAGGTTCTCGACGCGGCCACAGGGGTGGTTGACGAAGCGGCTGAGGAGGCTGCCGAGGATCGTCTTATGGCAAAGCGCCCGAAGTCATGGAGAAAATCGCGGGACGCGCCGCTTGGAGAAATCGTTCAGTACATCCTCAAGCGGCGGATGAATCTCGGAATCGAGGATGAGAATCGAGGCGCTGTACGTCTCCGACGAGTTCGCCAGAGACTTCGGCAGCCCGTCGAGGGCGGATCAGATGAGGGGTGAGGCATGGCGGCGCCGTCCCTCCAGATCCCACGCCGCCACGCCCGTCTTACCGGGCTCTTCCGGACAGCAACGCCGTCCAGACCACCCGAGCTTCGCTGATCGGCCAGGCCGGTGTCTCATGGACCTGGGGGCCGCCGTCGAGCTGGACGGTTCGCCGGAGGAACACCCGGCCCCCGCCCTCACACAGCTCATAGATCATGACCCGGCATTCGCAGGTCCAGGCCACCGAGCGCGTCCGCGTAAGTGCCGGGTACGGCCGTCGCCAATCCAGCCGGATGTGATCTCGCTGCGGCGTCGCCACATGTGGACTCAGACACTCGCCAAGGAGAGTCACGACGCACGCTCCGCGACGTCATCAGACCGTGGGGACGTCTTCCGGAGTTCTCCGTACCGGTGAGCGACGTAGCGGGCGATGGTGATCGGGTTGTCCACGCCGTAGGCTGTGTACAAGCGGCGGCCTGTCCTCTCCGAGATCTTCCCCGTCCACCAGCGGTAGACGAACCCGTCCGTCCAGACCAGAAGATCGGTCCACGCCGAGACCAGGGCGACACCGTAACCCTCGTGGACATCGGCTGAGACGCCGCAGTGTTCGAGGCCGATCCGCAGTCGCTCGGCAGCCAGGGCGGCCGGGCATCGACGGGCTATACGTCTCCTCTCGGTGGCGCTCATGACTCCCGCCCCTCCTGGTCACGGAGCTGTTGGGCGAGGCCGGGGGTGTCATCGGCATCGATCGTCTGGCAGAGACCACGGCCTAGCTCCTCGTCCGTGAGGTGCCGACCATTCCGGGTAGCCCACAAACGGCCGGCGGAACTTCGCCATATGCACCAACCGGGAAAGGCCGCCTGGAGATCTTCCAGAATCACGGGGATTGACATGGGGTAAGCGTCATTCGATTCGGGTGACGAAGGCACCACGTTCGGCAGACGTCCAGGACGTTTCAAAGTTAGAGTCGAAAACGTCCCTGACGTCCTCACCCTTCGAGGCGAATCGTGGCTAATGTCCCTTTGCGTCGCGCAATGCTGGACGCGAAAGTAAGCGATCAGCGCCTCGCGGACCATTGCGGGGTGGACGTCAAGACTGTGGCACGCTGGTTGCAGGATGAGGCACGAATCCCGCATCTCCGGCATCAGTGGGCCGCCGCTGAGGTTCTAGTAGTGCTTTGTTAGGTCAGCCTGTTGTGGCTGGTCGGGTTGGCCGAGTGGTGGTTCGATCCGGGCGTGACCCCCGAACAACTCGTTCACATCCGTCAGCGGCTGGAGACGTTCGCTACTGAGGTGTTCACCCCCTTGTCCCGCTCCGACCAGCGGGTCAAGGGCCTGACCTACCTGTGGGGACTGCTTTTGGACGGTCGCCGCAAGTCGATGCAGCCGATGGCCGAGCGGCTGGGCGTGGATCACCAGGGACTGCAGCAGTTCGTCACCTCCTCCACTTGGGACTTCCGTGCGGTACGGCAGCGCCTGGCCGTCCGCGCGGCCGAGGTGATCATCCCGCGCGCGTGGGTGATCGACGACACCGGCTTCCCCAAGAACGGCAGCGCCTCACCGTGTGTGGCTCGGCAGTACTCCGGCACACTGGCAAGGTCGGCAACTGCCAGATCGGCGTGAGTGTGCACGCCGTCACCGACACCGCCTCCTGCCCGCTGAACTGGCGTCTGTATCTGCCCGCGTCCTGGGATGCGGGCCAGGCGGCCGATCCGCACAGCGCCGAGCGGGCCGGCGTGCGCCGCGCCCGCTGCGCCATCCCCGACAGCGAGCGGCATCGCCCCAAATGGCAGATGGCCGTGGAGATGCTCGACGAACTCGCGGGGTGGGGCCTGGCGCCGCCGGTGGTGGTGGCCGATACCGGATACGGCGACAACGCGCACCTGCGCACCGCCCTGCAGATGCGCGGCCTGGCCTATGTGGTGCAGGTCAAAGGCGCGGTCACCGCCCATGGCGTGCGTGCCCAGCCCGAGACGATCACCTACTCGGGGTTGGGGCCGCATCCCCAGCCGCGTTATCGCACCAAGCCGGTCAGCCTGCGTGAGCACGTGCTGGCCGCGGGCCGTGCCGCAGCGGTGACGCTGACCTGGCGGGCCGGCTCCAAGGGCAGTTTGACCTCGCAGTTTGTGATCGTGCCGGTCCGGGTGGCCGGCCGCAGGCCCCGCCTGGCCGATGACGGTTCGCTGCCGGTCAGCCAGGTGATCGCGCAATGGCCCGACGGCGAGTCCGCGCCGGTCACGTACTGGCTGTCCAACCTGCCCGCCGACACGCCGGCGGCGCAGCTGGTCACCTTGGCCAAGATCCGCTGGCGGATTGAGCACGACTACCGCGAGCTGAAGGCTGGCCTGGGTTTGGACCACTTCGAGGGCCGCTCCTGGACCGGGTGGCATCGGCACGTCACCTTGGTCAGCGCCGCGCACCTGTTCTGCACCGAGCTGCGCTTGAGCAGCCCAAAAGCGGTTGGGGCGGCCTGACGCTCTACCGGGTCCTCAAAGAACTGCAGGCGCTGCTGGCAGCCTGGACAGGCCGATGCCCGACCTGCCACCAACGGCCGCCCTAACCACTTAACAAAGCACTACTAGTGCCGCATCAGGCAACGTTCGCCCTGTTCGAAGTACGGTCAGCTCATGAATGGCGACAAGCAGCCGGGGCTGGAGGAGATCGAGCAGTGTTTCATCGCGGTTCTCGACGGACGGATGAGCCGGGACGAGGCGGACCGCTGGGCGGCACGCTGGGTTGCCGATGACGATCTCGCCTGGGATGACGTGGCGTGGTGGGCGCTGCACCTCCTGCACGGAATCGATCTGGCCCATGGCCCGGACGGAGACCTCCTGCATGATGACGAGCAGGTGCACCAATGGCTTGAGGAACTACGCCGTCGTCGTGCTGGCTAGTATGCCCTGATCACTGCACTGCGACGGCATGTCACCATCAGAATGATCAGGTGGCTGAACGTGTGCAGGTCCGCCAGATCGATGACGACGAAGGTCGGCGGTTACTACAGATCATCCGCCGGGGAACCGGGTCGGTGGTGACCTGGCGGCGCGCGCAGATGGTGCTGCTGTCGGCGCAGGGCATGCCGGTGGCGAAGATCGCCGAGGTGACCTTCACCAGCCCGGACCGGGTCCGCGATGTGATCCACAACTTCAACACCGACGGCTTCGGCTCCTTGCAGCCGAAGTACCGGGGCGGGCGGCCCAAGACCTTCACCCTGCCCGAGCGCCGCGAGGTCAAGAAGATCGCCAAATCTCAGCCGGCCGAGCACGGCCTGCCGTTTTCGACCTGGAGCCTGGCCAAACTGGCCGACTTCCTGGTCGCCGAGGGGGTGGTCGACGACATCAGCCACGAGGGCCTGCGCATCCTGCTCCGCGAGGAGGGCGTCTCCTTTCAACGGGTGAAGACTTGGAAGAGCTCCCGCGATCCGGACTACGCGGTCAAGAAGGCCCGGGTCGAGCACCTGTACGCCCTCGCCGATGGCGAGGTCATCGCCGAGGCGGGCGAGCCCGAGGTCGTTTTCTGCGTGGACGAGTTCGGGCCGCTCAATCTCCAGCCTCATCCGGGCCGCCAATGGGCCGAGCGCGGCGGCCGACACAAGGACCTTCACCGTGAGCCCCGGCCGCGCCGCCGGGCCACCTACACCCGCTCACATGGGGTACGGCATCTGTTCGCCGCCTACGATCTGGGGAAGAACAAGGTGTACGGGCACATCAAGCCGGTCAAGACGCGCACCCGGTTCCTGGAGTTCTGCCGCTACCTGCGCAGCCTGTATCCGCCCGGGGTCCGTATCGCCATCGTCTGCGACAACTACTCGCCGCACTTGAGCACGGAGAGGGACAGCCGGGTCGGGGACTGGGCCGCGGCCCACAACGTGGAGATCGCCTATACGCCGACCAACAGTTCTTGGCTCAACCGGATCGAGGCCCAGTTCACCGCGCTGCGCTACTTCACCCTGGACGGCACCGACCACGCCACCCACAAAGAGCAGGGCAGCATGATCCGCCGCTACATCATCTGGCGAAACCGCTATGCCGACGACCGGCGTCTACGCGCCGTCGTCGACAGGGCAAACGTTGCCTGATACGGCACTAGGTTCTGTTTTGTGGATCACTGAACGTTGAATGGCCGGGCCCGCGTCTTGGACCTCGCTGGGTCCTCGCGCTGCGCGCGCATCACGCTCGGGCCGTGTCTGATTGGGGCTTCGCCCCAAACCCCAGGTGAGGGGCCTTCCGGCCCCTCACACTCCCCGGCCGCCGACCGATTCGCCTGACGCGGCACCGATGATGTGGCTGGATGGAACACATGGTTCGTCGCCATGAACTGACCGATGACGCCTGGGCGCGCATCGCCCCCTTGCTGCCGGCCGACCCTGAACGCGGTGGCCGCTGGCGTGATCACCGCCAGGTACCAGGCGGCATCGTCTGGAAGATCCGCACCGGCGCCGACTGGCGCGACATCCCCGAGCGCTACGGCCCCTGGCAGACCGTCTACCAGCGGTTCCGCCGCTGGTCGGCCGACGGCACCTTCGCCCGACTCCTGGAACACGTCCAGGTCCACGACGACGCTGCCGGCCAGGTGGACTGGTCGGTGATCTGTGTGGACTCCACCGTCGTGCGCGCCCACCAGCACGCGGCCGGAGCCCGTGAAGGGGGAGCCGTGACGGGACGCCCGGGCAGCAACCAGCCCAGATCCATCAGGGCCGACAGGCGCTCGGGCGCTCGCGCGGTGGACCGGCCACCAAGATCCACCTGGCCGTCGACGGGCGCGGCCTGCCCCTGGCGTCCGTGCTCACCGGCGGCAACGTCAACGACTGCACCCAGTTCACCGCCGTGATGGAGGCCATCCGGGTGCCCCGCCCCGGCGTCAGCCGGCCGCGCACCCGGCCCGAATATGTGATCGCCGACAAGGGCCACAGCTCCCGCGCCATCCGCACCTACCTGCGCCGACGCAAGATCGGCGCGACCATTCCCGAGCGCGCCGACCAGCTGGCCGGGCGAGCCCGCCGCGGACACCGGCACTGCGCCTTCGATCCGGTCCGCTACAAGCGGCGCAACGTCGTCGAACGCTGCTTCAACCGGCTCAAGCACTTCAAAGGCATCGCGACCCGCTACGACAAGCTCGCCGCCCACTACCGATCGGCCGTGACCATCGCCTGCCTACTGCTCTGGCTTAGATGATTCACAAAACAGAACCTAGCGATCCTCGATCGTTGGCGCCCCGCCTGCACCTTCTCGGCCCGCGGGTGTGGCCGTTCGAGGCTGTGCCGTTCGGGAGTGCTCGGGGCGGCACGCTGCCGCAGGTGTCAGAGGCCGGCCGCTGGCGATCCATTCCGTGATGGAACCGTCGTACACCCGTACCCCGGTGACGCCGGCTGCGCGCAGGGCGAGCCAAACAGCCGGGGCGGAGATTGCCGCGCCGCAGTACGCGATGACCGGTGTGTTGACGTCGATCCCGGCTGCGGCGGCCACCGACCTGATGCGGGACGGCGGATGGTGCAGCCCCGAGGAGTCGACGAGCATGCGCATCGGCAGTCTCGTCGCGCCCGGGATGAGCTGCGGCTGCTCCGCCCAACTGGAGTCGCGGCGGCAGTCGGCGATGGGCAGGCCGCCCGCTTGGTGCGCGAGCAGGTCGTTCAGACCGGCGATGGCGGAGCCGGTCTGACTCAGGAGCGGCGGGTGAGTCACGCAGAGCCGCCGGGAGGTCGGCCCGGTCTCCACGGGCCCACCTGACCGCAGCCAGGCGGGCCATCCGCCGTCGAGGCGGAACGACCGCTCGAAGCCGTGAGCCCGCATCAGCCATACCAGCCGCGCCGCAGTGAACTGGTGATTGTCGTCGTAGGCCACCAGGGTGGTGTCGGTGCCGACGCCGAGGTCGGCGAGCGCGGCGGCGAGCGTCGCGGGATGGGCGGCCCGGCCCGGTGGCTGCGGGCCGGGCGCCTGGGTGGCGTCGAATCCGAGGTAGACGGCGCCGGGCACGCGCGAGCGGCGATACAGGTTATGCCCGGCCGGACCATCGCCCACGGGCCAGCGCGTGTCGACGATCCGGACCGACGGTGCGCCGATCAACCCGGCCAGCTCATCACACGAGACGAGCAGTTTCTCCACAGTGATTCTCCCCGTTGGCGGTGTTGGCGGCATCCCATGAGCACCTCCGTGCTCTATCGCATATGACCACAGAGATCGGCCCTGGAGGGTCCCTCGGAGTGTGGATACCGGCTGTCGTGCGGTGAGCGGCACCTTATCGAACGCCTGTTCGTACTGAGCGACAACGGCCCTGGACAGGGTCGGACACCGTGATCTCCGGGGACCGTACGCCCGGTCGGGACTGGTCAGGCTCCTGCTCAGTGATGTTCTGACACGCCACGGAAAGTCGCGCTGTACCCATCCTGGCTTGCCGTCGGCTTCGCAGACGCCAACGAACCTGAGGACGCGGCGAACGCGGCGTCACGGATGCTGGACATGTCGCTCGATCTCACCACTCAACGCGCCCGTGTGGTCCTGGCCCGGCTCAAGCACCACGTCGATGTTCTCCAAGTGCGCGAGCCGCTGACTCGCTCCCCCATGAGTGCCTGATCTCCGTGCCTGCCACTGCGGCCGACTGCATGGCTGAAAAACCAGTCACCGGTCACGGACTGCGGCTCCGAGGAATCGTGTGTTCAGTATGTCTTCGGAGAAAGAGAAGCCGGTGATCTTCTTCGTCAGGGCGAAGGACCGTGGAAAGGAGGACCGTGGAAAGGGGGCACCGACGCCGGGCCCCTCCCAGGACAAGCCGACTTCGCGCATTTTGCTGATCAGGCGGTCTGGATCACTGCCCCAGCGTGTGTCAGGAACCAGCTGGTCGAAGCATGTGACCTGTTCGCCGTCGATCGCGTAGACGAAATAGTCCGTGGCATGGACGTTGCGATGGATCGACACGACCTCGGTCGACCGGGAGAGGCTGCGTAGTAGGAGTCTGTTAAGGCCGATCGATCCGGTCCAGAGCTGGATCAGCACAGTCCAGCCTTTCATCTCCAGCGCGCCCACGTAGCTGGTGCGCATGTTGTCCGAATCGATGTACTCCATCGTTCGTTCCTGGTGCTTTTCAAAGGTCACCTCTTCGATCCCACTGCTGTCTGCGCCGAGACGCATCAACGCCTCGCGAGGGCTGAAGGATCGGGCGAAGGTGATGCAGGAGACGTGACAGAACGGGCCGTGCTTCGCGAGCCAGCCGAATTCTTCGTGCGTGTCCGCCACTGTCTCTCCCTTGATCGGTTACGTGTGACGATGGCAGCAGTCACCGACAGGGAGGGCATTGCTCGCAGTGTCTCGGAGACATGGGCGTGAGTGACCAACTGAGTGACAACGACCACGGACGGGGTCGGGCACCGGTGGATGACCAAGGACTGTAATCGCAGGTCAGGGCAAGTATCTGCCCAGGTCGAGACCCCGTCCGATCGCATCCCCACCCTGGGGCATCCGACCACGTGGGTGACTCCGGCGAGGTTCTCCCGCTGGTCCCCTTGTGAGCCATGCCTCAAGATCTCCACGCCAGGGAGAGAGGGGCTTTTGTGACGCTGGCAATACGCTGAGTTGCCAAAGCTCCTCTTGGATCAACATAAGAAATTTATTATGATGGAGTGAACTGGCAGATAATGATCGTTCCAGAGGTCCGTGACTGGCTTCACGAGTTACGGAAGGTGGATCGGCAGACACTCTTGTTGATCGCTGCGGCCTTGGACCGGGTCGCCGAGGAAGGGCCCGGTCTGGGGCGGCCCTTGGTGGACACGCTTCAAGGGTCGACCATCCGTAACCTCAAGGAGCTGAGACCTGGATCCAGCGGGCGGAGCGAGGTGCGGCTGCTCTTTGTTTTCGACCCTTGGCGTCAAGCCGTGTTCCTGGTCGCCGGAGACAAGTCCGGCGACTGGAGCGGTTGGTATGACGTGGCGATCAAAGCGGCAGAGGTGCGTTTTGCTCGATACATCGAGGAGAGGGAGCAATGAGCGATCAGGCGGTGACATGGGAGGAACTGCGTGCTGAGCTTGTCCAGCCCAGCGATGAGCCGGAGATTGCCCAACTCCGTGATGGGCTCGTAGCCCGCCAGCGCGCCTACCAGCTCGCTGAAGCCAGACGCAAGCTCGGCCTGCGGCAGGAGGATGTCGCTCAGGCGATGGGCGTGTCACAGGCCCGCATCTCACAGATAGAGAGTGGAGTGATCAGCGAAGTGGCCACCTTGGCCGCTTACGTAACGGCGCTCGGAGGTCAGCTCAAGATCGTGGCTGACTTCGGCGACTCGGCCATGGTGCTTGACATGCCTCGCGGTCGCCGTACTGGGTGATCGTGTCCATGATGGATGCCGTGGTTTCCGTGTTCTTCTCTCCTTGTAGGCGTTTGCGCTGCTGCTGCGCCGTTTGGCCGCGTGTCGTACTCGAGTGACCAATCGGGTGACAACGACGCCGGACAACGGTGGACCGTGCGCCTAGGCCAGCGCCGATGTCCGCTTTGGCCGCGCCCCTGCTCGGACGGCCTTGCAGGCGAGATGTCACTGATTCGAACCCAGTAGTGCCCACCCAGGTCAGGCCCGTCTGCGGGTCCTGCGTGAAGACGCCCGCCTCCCGATCGGGAGCGTTTCGGGAGCGTCGCCGTCAGCTTCAAGCGGGTTGACCGAGGTGGCCGGACTGCTGGCGAGAAAGGGCCGGACTCGGCGGTCCGTGGCCGGAGCGCCCGGGAGGGCCGATCCGGGAACCACGGGTCCGACTCCGTGATGGCGCGGCCCGGCCGGCGTGTCGGTCCTGCTGGATATCGCAGGACCCGAGCGCCTCGCATCGTCCGCGGACCGGCTGCACGCTGTCATCGACATCATGGCGGCCCTGCTGCTGGTGGCCGGCTTCCGCTCCGACCTCCTCGCCCCATGACCCCTCGCTGAGCCTCATGACCCCTCGCTGATCTGTCGGCCCTCGCCCGTAGCCTCATCTCGTGTCCGCCGCACCTGTCCCGCCTCGCTCTCCTCTGGTGGTGTACGGCTCCCGCGCAGCATGGCTGAGAGCCTGGCGCCGTGGCGAAGCCCGGTGGCTCGCCCTGATCTACTGGGACGAGGCTGACGGCTACCGGCGCCACGTCGCCGAGCGGTGGGTCGCCGCGGACGACATCACCAAGATCGACGGTGAGGACTACAGCCACATCCCGGTCCTGCACACCCCCGTCAGCGACTGACCCCTCATGCTCGGGCGGCCGGGGAGCCGGCGGACCGCCCCGTGGGGCTCTGCCACCGTCACCTGACCGTGTGAACCGGTCTGGTGAGGCGCTCGCCAGGGACGGCGTGGTGAGACCCTCGCCAGGGACACGGTCTAATCCTCGATGGTGATCCCCATCGCGCCCGCCAGGGCGTAGACCAGCCCTTGCGCGTCCCGGCTCTTGACGATCGAGCCTCTGAGGCCGGCCACGCCGCCGATCCCCAGCAACACGCAGTCGGCGAAGCGTGTGCCGTCCATCTGCGCGTTGGAGAACTGGGCCCCCGTCAGGTCGCAGCGCTCGAACCTGACTCCCCGCAGGTCGGCGTTCTGGAAGTTGGCCTCCAGCATGGTGCAGTCGCGGAAGACGGTGTTCTTGAAGGTCGAGAACCTGAAACCCGCCAGATCGGCGCGGCAGGTGTCGAACACCACGTCTCGGAACGCGCACTCCGACCAGGCCATGCCGGTCAACCGGCTCCCGGACGCCCGAGCGCGGTGCATCGCCGAGGTCGTGGCTCTCATGTTCGACAGATCACAGTGCTCCAGCTCCACGTCGGTGAACCCCGCCTGGCGCATCCGCGTGCCGGAGAACCTCGTGCCGACGAAGCGGCAGCCCTCGAAATCGGCCGCGTCCACATGCCGAGGGGACAGCTCGACGCCCTTGAACTCCATCGACCGATAGGCGGCGTCGTCCTCGATGCCGTGCTCCGGGAGCCGCGCGACGGTGAGCGAGGCGGGCAGCTTGGGCGCGGCCGGCTCTTTCAGCCGTTCCGGCCGGCGGTGAGGGGAACGGGAAGACATGAGGCGGAGCTTAGCCCCGGCGGCCGGGCGGCGCGTCGGATCACGTCGCGTACGGGCGGGCCGCTCCGGCCTCGACGGGGACTCCGACGCGCTGCCGCGCGAAACAGGCCGGGGGCCTCACCTTCCGATCAGACATCGGGGCCGTGCCGCCGGTGAAGCGCTCGCTCCGTGTCGCGGGAGGTCACGCGCTGCGGGAGGTCACGTGCTACGGAAGGTCGCGCGCTACGGGAGAGTCGCAAAGACTCACGCTATCCATGCAAGAACAAAAGTTACAGCAGCACTTGTACAGCAAGATTACGAAACTATTTCGCAGGAGGCTTGTGGAGTGCGGCGCGGGGGACCTAATGTCACCTCACCTCATGGCGTCCGCTCAGCCCCGAGCGTCTTCAGGTGTTCACCCCCCGAGAGAAACGAGCATTCGATGTCACGGAGCAGCGCAGGAGCTGTGGCGAGGTGGTCCGGCAGGCCGTCGTGGAGGGCCGCGGCCGCGGTCGCGGCGGTGACCGCCACCTTGGGTCTCGGCGTCGTGCCCGGCGGCACGGCCCTTGCCGGCACCGGCGCGACCGGCACTTCGACCCCTGCCGGCACCGGCGCGACCGGCACTTCGACCCCCGTCGTGACACGCGCCGGCCTCGATCCGTCGCTCGTCGCGGGCCGGGGCGCCGACGTCGACTTCGCCGAGCAGGAGGCGGAGAACGCCGCGACGGACGGCACGGTCATCGGGCCGGACCGCTCCGCGTACACGCTGCCGGCGGAGGCGTCCGGCCGTAAGGCGGTCAAGCTGACGCCGGGACAGTACGTCGAGTTCACCCTGCCGAGCGCGGCCAACGCGATCACCGTGCGCTACAGCATCCCGGACGCGCCCAACGGCGGCGGCATCACCGCGCCACTCGCTGTCACGGTGAACGGTGGGGGCAAGAAGACCATGACCCTCACGTCGCAGTACGCGTGGCTGTACAACCAGTATCCGTTCTCGAACGACCCGGACGCCGGGCTGCTGCACCCGGACTGGTGGATCACCGAGTGCGCCTGTGTGCCCGCCGCCACGACGCCGCCTCCGGTGATCACGACGCCGTTCCGCCCGAGCCACTTCTACGACGAGCAGCGACTGCTGCTCGGCCGGACCCACCGCGCGGGTGACAAGGTGCGGCTCACGGTCCCCACCGGGGGCAACGCCGCGTGGACGGTCATCGACCTGCTCGACTCGCAGCTCGTCGGCCGGCCGCACGTCGACCTCGTCGCGGCGAACGTGCTGACGTTCGGCGCCGACCCGTCCGGCAGGCGCGACTCCGCCACCGCGTTCGACAGGGCGATCGCCTTCGCGCGGCGCAAGCACCTCAAGGTCTACCTCCCGCCGGGCACCTACCAGGTGAACCGCCACATCATCGTCGACAACGTGACGATCGAGGGCGCCAGCAGCTGGTACACGATCATCAAGGGCCGCGAGGTCACCCTCGACACACCGGCCCCCGACGGCTCGGTGCACACCGGTGTCGGCTTCTACGGCAAGGAGGCGGAGGACGGCGGCAGCCGCAACGTCCACCTGTCCGGCTTCGCGATCGAGGGCGACGTCCGCGAGCGCGTCGACACCGACCAGGTGAACGGGATCGGCGGGGCGATGAGCGACTCGACCATCGACGGCCTCCACATCCGCCACACCAAGGTGGGCATGTGGTTCGACGGACCGATGACCGGCCTGCGGATCACGGACAGCGTCATCGTCGACCAGATCGCCGACGCGCTCAACTTCCACACCGGAGTCACCGACTCGGTCGTGTCGAACAACTTCGTCCGCAACACCGGTGACGACGGCCTCGCCATGTGGTCCGAGAAGACCGCGAACGCCGGCAACACCTTCGACCACAACACCGTGCAGACGCCGGTTCTCGCGAACGGCATCGCCGTCTACGGCGGCACGGACAACACCGTCTCGAACAACCTCGTCGCCGACCCGGTCCGTGAGGGCAGCGCCATCCACGTCGGGTCCCGCTTCGGCGCCGAGCCGTTCACCGGGAAGCTGCGGATCACCGGCAACACCACGGTCCGTGCCGGCACCTACGAGCTGAACTGGAAGATCGGCCTGGGATCCATCTGGTTCTACGCGCTGGACAAGAACATCGACGCGGACATCCAGGTGACCGGGGACCACTACCTCGACAGCACCTACAACGCGATCATGATGGTCAGCGAGTGGTCGGTGAAGGACCTGTACTCGATCCCGAACGTCCGCTTCAAGGACATCAGGGTCGACGGCACGGGGACCTCGGTGGTCAGCGCTCGCGTGAAGGGGGCGGCGTCCTTCGAGAACGTGGACGCCCGCAACGTCGGCGCGGTCGGCGTCAACAACTGCGGGTCGTTCAACTTCCCGCCCACCGGTTCGGAGTTCTCGCTGACGGACCTGGGTGGCAACGACGGGGGAGGCACCACCGGTCCCTGGCTCGCCCCGTGGGAGCTGCCGAACACCATCACCTGCGACGACCGTCCGCCGGTCGTCGCGCCGCCGGCGCCGTCCCCATGGTGACGCGCGGGAAAGTGTCGGAGCGCTCTGGTACATGTTGGGTCATGGGCGTGCGAGTCGATGAGTTCCTGGAGATGCTGGACAGGCTGCCTGAGGTCACGCGGAGCGACGGCGGCAACTGGGTCTCGCTGAAGGTGCGGGGCAAGGGGTTCGGCTACCTGTGGGAGGAGACCGAGACCGTCGGGCTCAAGGCGACGATCGAGGAGCAGCTCGCGCTGGTGGCCGAGCGGCCGGAGGTGTTCGAGATCCAGTTCACCATGGGCCGGTTCGGCTGGGTCGTGGTCCACCTCGCGAAGATCGACGCGGAGGAGCTGTTCGAGCTGGTCACCGAGGCGTGGTGCCTGACCGCCCCCAAGCAGATGGTCGCCGCCCACGAGGCCGCGCGATAGCCGTACGGCTGGCGCCGGGGGTGTGCGGCGGCCGTCCCCACCGCGGGCGGAGACCCTACCTCACCCCACTCGGGACCGACAGGCTGGAGGTCAGCGCCGGGGAGCCGCCCGGCGGCTCCGGGTGAGGCCGTGCGGTGCGCTGTTCGACGTCGCCGGCCTCACAGCGCCGGACCGTGTCGGGTCCCGCCGGGGTGTTCCGCGGCACACGAGCGGCCGGCGGGCGGGCACGGGGCCCCGGAAGGCACCGGGATGCCCCCTCCCGAGAGGGCGCCGGGATGTCCGCGCACAGGAGGGCGTCGGGGGGTCCGCGCCCGGCAGGCCGGAGGGTCCGCATCCAGGAAGTTGTGCCCGGCCGGGTCCGGGGGCGACTCTCGTGGCAGGGCGCAACCGGGAGGTGCGGCGTGGACGAGATCCCGTTCCTGGAAGTCGTACGCGGCGATCCGACGCCTGAGGAGCTGGCGGCGCTGATGACCGCGACGAACTACGGCATCGAACCCGCAGAGCCAGTGTTGACCTTCGTGGGCCCGCTGACGACACCCCGCGTGGTC
>NZ_JBSFPS010000090.1:0-33532 GCF_053588315.1 Streptosporangium sp. NPDC003464
GTGATTGTGTCAAGGAACTCCCTGAACTTCTCCACCTCGTCCTCCTGGTCGTCGGGGATGATCACCCCGGCCTCCCGGACCACGTCCTCGCTGGCGAAGATGCGCGCACCGGTGCGCAGTGCCAGGGCGATCGAGTCCGAGGGGCGGGCACTCACCTCGACCCCGTTGGAGAACACGAGATCGGCGAAGAAGATCCCGTCGCGGAGGGCGACGATGTTCACCGTGCTCAGCCGGACGCCGAGCGCGTCGAGAACGTCACGGAACAGGTCATGGGTCAGGGGCCGCGGCGGCGGCTCCTCGGCCTGAGCCATGGCGATCGCGGTCGCCTCTGTCATGCCGATCCAGATTGGCAGATAACGCTCCCCATGTGCCTCCTTCAGCAGAACAATTGGCTGGTTGGAGGGCATCTCAACCCGAACGCCCACGACCTCCATCTGCAACACGGGCTGCTCCGTCTTCGCTGGATTCCGACCGGTTTGTTCAACGTAACACTCGTGGGGGTACGAGTGCCTGGTCAGGTTGTCACCGGCCCAGCACCCCACGCACGCCGGAACGTACCAGCGAGGCGTGCAATTCCAGCAGGAGGCCGGAAATCTCCCGGGCGGTCTCGTCGGCCTGGTCGATGGCGCCCGGCCCGCGGCGGCGCAGCAGCGGGGCGATGGCCTGTTCCACCAGCCCGGCCTCACGCTCGGCCGCGGCCTTGACCGCCCGCAGATGGCGGGCGTGCAGTCCGAAGGCGGCCAGCGCGCCGACGCTGCGGGCCACGGCCAGGGCCTCGGCGTCGTAGTAGCGGGCGACCGCGGCCAGCAGGCCGTAGTCCTCCAGCTCGGTGAGGGCCTCCTCGCTGAGCTCGGCGGCGGCGAGCAGCTCCTCACGGGTGAGGCGGACCTGGGGGGGCGCGTCGTCGGGGACGGCGCGCGGGCGGGCCACCGGCCGTTCCTCACGGTCGGCGGCCTCGAGATGATCTTTGATCACGCGCAGCGGCAGGTAGCGGTCACGCTGCTCGCTGAGGATGTAGCGGAGCCGCTCGACGTCGGCGTAGGAGAATTTGCGGTAACCGGAGGGACTGCGCTCCGGCTCGATCAACCCCTCGCCCTCCAGGAAACGGATCTTGGAGATGCTGACATCGGGGAACTCGCCCTGCAGGAGGGCGAGCACCTCCCCGATGCTCATGTGCGCACGAGCGGCCTGCGAGCTCATCATCCTCCAGCGGCGCCGCGGGTGAGGAAGACCAGGCGGAACTTGCCGATCTGGACCTCGTCCCCGCCGTACAGCGGGACCTCCTCGATCCGTTCGCGGTTGACGTAGGTGCCGTTCAGGCTGCCGACGTCGCGGACGGTGAAGACCCCGCCGCCACGCCGGTAGAACTCCACGTGGCGTCGCGAGACGGTGATGTCGTCGAGGAAGATGTCGCTCTCGGGGTGGCGGCCCACCGTGGTGAGATCGCTGTCCAGCAGGAAGCGGCTGCCGGCGTTGGGGCCACGCATGGCCACCAGCAGAGCGGTGCCCGGGGGCAGCTGCTCGACGGCTTGCCGCTCGGCGAGAAGCGTCTCTCCGGTCTCCGCCTCGTAGGCCTCGATCCCGGAGAGGGAGATGGTGGAAGTGCTGTCTCCGGGTGGTTCGGACCTGGTCAGCGGCGACCCGCATCGTGAACAGAAACGGGCATCCTCAGGGTTGGCATGACCGCACTGCGTGCAGTAGACGCTCGGCATCGATCGGCTCGGCCTCCTACCGCGAAGACGCGGCAACGGTGCTCAGGGATGCGCGCCTCGCTTCTTCGCTTCTCAGGTGTATTTTCTCAGACTGCGAATGCCGCAACATACACCGTTGAGAAGCAGAGATCAAGGCAGACGCTCGACCGCGGGTTCGGTCGATGACAAAGTTACAGCCGCGCGGCGTCCCCGGTCCATGCCGCCGCGCTGGGTTTGCCGGTCCGCTCGCACCGGCGCCCGCCGCCCGGGGCCGCCCGCTCACGCCGACGCCCGCCGCCCGGGGCCGCCCGCTCATGCCGTCACCCGCTGTCCGGGGCCGCCCGCTCACGTGGCCGCCGCCTCCTCCACGACCCGCGCCCAGTGTTCGAGCAGGCTCTGGGCGGAGTCGACGTCGCCGCCCTCGGCCCACAGGTGGGTGACGGCCTCGGCCGGGTCGGGCAGCACCAGCGCCCAGCTGCCGTCCTCGGCGACCACCCGCACCCCGTCGGTGGTGTCGATGCGGTAGTGCTCGGCGGCCTCGATCACCGAGCGCATCACCACCCCCTTGGCCGCCCACGGGGTCGGGACGGTGCGGCGCAGCAGCCTGGCCTCGGGGATCCGGGCGTCGATCTGGCTGAGCGACAGCCGCGTCCTGGCGACCAGGCCGAGCAGGCGCAGGAACACCGCCAGGCCGTCCACCGTGGGGCCGAACTCGGGCACGACGAAGCCGCCCCGCCCGTCCGCGGCGAAGATCATGTCCCGTCCCCGCGCGGCGGCGGTGAGCGCGTCGACGGCCGTGGAGGTCCACTCCACCTGCACCCCGTGGAAGCGGCAGACCTGCTCGGCCACCCGGGTGGTGGTGACCGGCAGCGCCACCCTGCCGCCGCGCCGCTCGGCCGCCACCAGGTCCAGCACCACCAGCAGGGCGCGTTCCTCGCTGATCAGCTGGCCCATCTCGTCCACCAGCGCGACCCGCTCCCCCACGGGGTCGAACCGCACCCCGAAGGCCGCCCTGGAGGAGCTGACGAGCTCCGACAGGCGCTGCAGGTCGCGGCGGCGCTCGGCGAGGGTCTCGGTGGGCGAGGCGTCGTCCAGCCTGTTGTTGACGGTGAGCACGTCCACCCCGACCCGGCCGAGGAGGCTGGGCAGCACCAGCGAGGAGGTGCCGCCCGCGCAGTCCACCACGACCTTCATGTCGGCGTCGCGGACCCCGGTCATCTCGACGCAGCGCAGCAGCTCGTGGGTGTAGTCCTCGACCGCCCGGGCGGGGAAGCTGAGCTCGGCGATCTCCCCCGGGAAGGCCCGGCGGAACTCCTGCCGGGAGAAGACCCGGTCCAGCTTGCGCTGGGCCGCCTGGGACAGGTCCGCGCCGCGCTCGTCCATGAAGACGATGTCGACGCTCTGCGGGTCTCCGGGGGTGGTGCGCAGCGCGATGCCGCCGACGGCGTTCTCCCTGGCGGTGTGGAAGCGGGAGACCGGCAGCGGGGCCGCCTCCAGGTCGAGCACGTTGATCGCGCTGGCGTTCAGGGCGCTGATCACGGCCCGCTTCAGCGCCCGCGCGGCGCGCGAGGAGTCGCGGGAGGTGATGACCGAGGTGCCCTTCTTGAGGGTGGTGGCGTAGGCGCTGGCCAGCCGTACGCACAGCTCGGGGGTGATCTCCACGTTGACCAGCCCGGACACCCCGCGCGGGCCGAACAGGTTGCGCTGGCCGCGCGGCTCCCAGATGACGCTGGTGTTGACCACCGCCCCCGCCTCGATGGTCTTGAACGGGTAGACCTTGACCCCGGAGGAGACGTAGGCCTCGGCCTCGATGATGCACTCGTCCCCGACGACGGCGCTCTCCTCGATCCTGGTCCCGGTCATCAGGTCGGTGTTCTTGCCGATGACGCAGCCGCGCAGGTGGGCGCGCGGTCCGACGTAGACGTTGTCGTGGACGACGGCGCGGTGCAGGAAGGCGCCCTCGCGGACCACGACGTTGCTGCCCAGGACGGTGTATTCGCGCAGCTCGGCCCCGGCCTCGACCTTGGCGTAGTCGCCGACGTAGAGCGGGCCCTTGAGCGTGGCGTCGGTGTCCACCGAGGCGCCCTCGGCCACCCAGACGCCGGGCGAGACCTCGAAGGCGTCGATGTCCACCTTGACGCGGCCCGACAGCACGTCGGCCTGGGCCCTGAGGTAGCTCTCGTGGGTGCCGACGTCCTCCCAGTAGCCCTCGGCGACGTAGCCGTACAGGGGGGCGCCGCGGGCCAGCAGGCGGGGGAAGACGTCCGCCGACCAGTCGACCGCCTCGCCGGCGGCGATCTCGTCGAGGACCTCCGGCTCCATCACGTAGATGCCGGTGTTGACGGTGTCGGAGAAGACCTGGCCCCAGGTGGGCTTCTCCAGGAAGCGCTCCACCCGGCCCTGGTCGTCGACGATGACGATGCCGAACTCCAACGGGTTGGGCACCCGCTTGAGCCCGATGGTGACCAGCGCGCCGTTCTCCCGGTGGAAGCGGATCATGTCGGTCAGGTCGATGTCGGTGAGCGCGTCGCCGGAGATGACGAGGAAGCGGTCGTCGCGGAGCTTGTCGGCGGCGTTCTTGACGCTGCCGGCGGTGCCGAGCGGGACGTCCTCGGTGGCGTAGTGCAGGCTCATGCCGAGCTCGTCGCCGTCGCCGAAGTAGTTGCGGACCAGGGCCGCCAGGAACTGCACGGTCACCACGGTCTCGGTGAGCCCGTGCCGCTTCAGCAGACGCAGCACATGCTCCATGATCGGCCGATTGATCACAGGTAACAGGGGTTTGGGCTGGTTCGCGGTCATCGGCCGGAGCCGTGTCCCTTCCCCGCCCGCCATCACAACGGCCTTCACACATCACCTCTTAAGGCGTCTGGCTCCTCTGACGAGCTGCCGCACCTGTACCCAATACAGCACCCCGGACCACCAGTACAGACCTGTGCCCCAGATCGCCAGCGACCAGCCGACGATTCCGGCCACATCCGCGTACCAGACGTCGTGGTGGGCGAGGAAGAGCAGCGGGAAGGCGTAGAGCAGGTTGGCCGTGGCGGCCTTGCCGAGGAAGTGCACCGGCAGCGCCGGGCCGTATCCGAGACGGCGCAGGACGGGCGGGATGCCCAGCAGCATCACGTCGCGCAGCGGGATCGCCAGCGCCAGCCACCAAGGGATGATGTCCCGCATGGCCAGGCCGAACAGGGTGGCCAGGATGTAGAGCCGGTCGGCCAGCGGGTCGAGCAGCCGGCCGAGCCTGCTGGTCTGGTTCCAGGCCCGGGCGATCTTGCCGTCGAGCCAGTCGGAGAAGCCGGCCAGCATCAGCAGCGCGACCGCCCAGCCGTCGGCCCTGGGCCCCAGCACCAGCCAGAGGAAGACCGGCACGCCGAGCAGTCTGGCCAGGCTCAACGCGTTGGGAACCGTCCAGATTCGGTCCTCGGCCCCCGATGCTTCCGGATTCACCCGCATGTCTCCCGTCCCCGCACTTGATGCCGACCCTACCGGTGCGGGGCGCGCACAGGCCGTACCGCCCGTTCCGGACCCATCGCCCCGGCCTGCGGGCCCGCGCCGGGACGCGGGGTCTCACGGACGGCCCACGGGGCCGCTGCGGCCCTCAGGCCCCCGAGAGGGACTTTCACCCGGCCGAAGGCGGAAAACGGCGCCGCGGGCGCCCCCGGGCCCAGGTGGGTCCGGTGACGCCCGCGGCGGGGCTCTCAGGAGCGGCGTACGGCTGCGCGGGGCGACCAGGCCCAGATCAGCACGGCCACGGTCAGGCCGAACAGGGCCAGGCCGCTGGGCACGTGGGTGCCGAGCATCTCCCAGCTGAAGTGCTGACCCATGCCGACCAGGAGCAGGCCGAGGCTGGCCAGCGCGGGCCACCCCGCACCCCGGCCCGGCCGCCACAGCAGCACGGCGGCGACGATCTGCAGCAGCGCGATCAGATGCACCACCATTCCGGCCATGACATGGGTCTCACCCAGCTCTCCCCCGCTCTGCACGGCCTGGCCGGCGAACGAGGCGGCGACGACCAGGCCGGCCGCCTGGGCGGTGACCAGGATGCGCAGGCTGTAGAGCAGGCCGGCGGAGACGGGGCGGCCCTGGGCTGTGGACGGCGGGGCGACGACCTCCTGCATGGGATGTTGTCCTTCCTCGGGTGACTGGTTGGAAGCACATCGTGGCCGCGGCGGACGTGCCGGGTCGTCAGCCTGGGGGGTGACTCCTCGATCCGCCTCGTGGCGGATTCGCGACCGGGCGGGAGTCCGCGCCGACCGGGCCGGTCCGGCGGGCGGCCGCCACGGCCCGGGTGCGGTCGCATAGGCCCGGCCTGTCCGTGGCAGCCGGAAGCCGGCGGGCCCGCCGAGGCTTCTCCCCCTGCACCCGCCGGGGCTCCTCCTCCTGTAGGAGGGGGATCTCCTCCTGCGAGTGGCCGAAAGATCGGCCGAAGGACTGAGCCGCGCGGCTCGGAGAGCATTTACTCTTCACAGCATGACCAATGACACCACGCTGTTCCTGGGGCAGTGGATCCGTTCCCCGGGAACCGTCGGGGCGGTGGCTCCGAGCTCGCGTCGGCTCGCCGAGACGGTGACCACGCCGGTCCCCCATCGAGGTGATCCCGTGGTCGTCGAGCTCGGTCCCGGCACCGGGGCGTTCACGGCGGAGATCCAGCGGCGGCTGGGCGGCCGGGGTCATCACATGGCGGTCGAGATCAACCCCAAGCTGGCCGACTTCCTCTCCGCCCGGCACCCGAAGGTCGACGTCGTGGTCGAGGACGCGGCGCGGCTGCCGCAGTTGCTGCAGGAGCGCGGCTTCCACCGGGCCGACGCGGTCGTGAGCGGGCTCCCCTGGGCGGCGTTCTCGGAGGAGACGCAGACCCGCCTGATGGACGCCGTCGTCGCGATCATGGATTCCAACACGGCCTTCACCACCTTCGCCTACAGCTTCGCCAAGCGCCTGCCTCCCGCGCAGCGCTTCCGGCAGCGCCTGTTCGACACCTTCGAGGAGGTCGTGGTGGGCCGGACGGTGTGGGGCAACCTCCCCCCGGCCTTCGTCTACCACGCGCGCAGGCCGCGGCAGCAGGTCGCCGGCCAGGGCTGAGCGGCAGGCCGTCCCGCGGCGGGGCTGGAACCCGAACAGAACTCCGTTCTACCATTGCGCACGCAACTGAACGGAGTTGATCACGGTGGACTTCACGCTTCCCGACAGCGCCCTCGCCGTCCAGCGCGGCATAGCCGACATCTGCGCACGCTACGACCTGGACTACTGGCAGCGCTGCGAGACCGAGAAGCGCTGGCCCGAGGAGGTCTGGGCGGAGCTGGCCAAGGGCGGCTGGCTCGGCCTGGCCGTCCCCGAGGAGTACGGCGGAGGCGGCCAGGGCCTGCTGGAGCTGGCCGTGGCCACCGAGACCCTGTCGGCCTCCGGCTCGGCCGGGGGGTCGGCGTTCACCTACGTCCTGACGCCGGGCTTCGGCGCCATGACCCTGGCCCGGCACGGCAGCCGGTGGCAGCGCGAGGAGCTGCTGCCCAAGCTGGCCACCGGCGAGCTGGAGACCTGCTTCGCCCTGACCGAGCCCGACGCCGGGTCCAACGCCCTGGGCATATCCACCTTCGCCCGGCGCGACGGCGGCGAATACGTCGTCAACGGCCAGAAGATCTGGATCACCGGCGTGCAGCGCGCCACCTGGATGCTGCTGGTCACCCGGACCGTCCCGGCCGCCGAGGCCAGACCCCGCACCAACGGCCTGACGGTCTTCCTGGTGAACGTGCCCGAGGCGGTCGCCGCCGGGCAGCTGTCCTTCCGGCCGATCCCGAAGATGGGCGCCAACACCACCCCGTCCAACATGGTCTTCGTCGACGACCTGCGGGTGCCGGCGGCGAACGTGGTGGGCGAGGTGGACCAGGGCGCGCTGGTGCTGTGGGACATCCTCAACCCCGAGCGCGTCCTGCTGGCGGCCTCCGCCCTGGGCGGCGCCGAGGTCGCGCTGAAGGTGGCCGTGCAGTACGCCAAGGAGCGTGAGGTCTTCGGCCGCCCGATCGGGGCCAACCAGGCCATCGCCTTCCCCCTCGCCCAGGTCAAGGCCAAGATCGAACTGGCCAGGCTGATGCTCTACAAGGCCGCCTGGCTGTTCGACAACCACCGGCCCTGCGGCACCGAGGCCAACATCGCCAAGCTGACCGCCTCCCAGGCGGCCTGGGAGGCGGCCGACCACGCCTTCCAGACCCACGGCGGCATGGCCTACTCGCTGGAGTATCCGGTCGCCCGCCTGCTGGCCGACGCCCGCATCGGCAAGGTCGCCCCGGTCACCGAGGAGCTCCTGCTCAACTACCTCGCCACCCAGGTCCTGGGGCTGCCCAGAAGCTTCTGAGCCGGTTGCGGGGCGGGCCGTACGGGCAGGACCGTAGGCAGGTCGGGACGCACACGAGGGAGTGGCCGATGTCCGCCTATGCCAGCACCGTGGTCAACGCCTCAGCCGACGAGGTGTGGGCCTATCTGAGAGACTTCGGCAACCTGGCCGAGTGGCTGCCCGGAGTCGCGCTCTGCGAGATCGAGGAGGGTGACGGCTCCCGGCCCGGGGCGGTGCGCAGGGTCGAGGGCGCGGGCGGCCTCTTCCGGGAGCGGCTGCTCACCCTCGACGACGGCGCCCGCTCGGCGACCTACGAGATCGTCGAGAGCCCGCTGCCGCTGCGGGACTACCGGGGCTCCTACCGCGTCTCGCCGGTCACCGACAGCGGCCGGGCCTTCGTCGAGTGGTCGGCCGCCTTCGAGGCCGACGACGAGGCGAAGATGACCAGGATCCTCACCCGCGCCATCTTCGAGCCGGGCCTGGCCGGCCTGCGCGAGCGCCTGCGGCCCTGAGACCGCCCGCCGCGCCCCGCACCGCGCCCGGCCGCCGCACGGCGGCCAGGAGACCGGCCGCCGCCGGTACGGCGGGCACGAGGAGATAGGGCCCGCAGGAGGCCAGCAGGACAAGGGTGAGGGCCGTGGCCGCGGTGGCGACCTGGCGCCCCGGCCGGGGCAGCAGCCGGGTCGCGGCGGCGACACCGACCGCGGTGACGGCCGCCAGGCAGGCCGAGGTGGCGCGCATGAGCGTGTCGAGGTCGAGCTCGCCGACCGTCGCCGCGGCGGTGAGGGCGGCGGTCAGCACGGCCAGGAGGGTGAGGCTGCGGGCGGGCACCTCTCCCGGCGCCGCCCCCTTCGCCAGGGGGCGGGGCAGGGCGCCGTCGCGGGCCAGCGCGGCGCCCAGTCTCGCTCCCCCGGCGAGGTAGGCGTTGACCGCGCCGAAGCTCAGCAGCACGGCCGCCACCGCGGTGAGCGGCCCGGCCAGGGCGCCCACGCCCTCCTCCAGCAGCAGGGCGAGCGGGACCGGCGAGGAGGCGGCCCGGCCGCCGAGCACGCCGACCGTGACGACGGCCAGCCCCAGGTAGAGCACGCCCACGATCGCCAGCGTCAGCGCCGTGGCCCGCGGCAGGTGGCGGCGCGGGTCGGCGAACTCGGCCGACAGGTGGCTGGCGGCCTCCCACCCGACGAAGGCGAAGAAGAGCACCCCCGCCGCGTGGGCGACCCCGCTCCAGCCGTGGGGGGCGAAGGGGGTGAAGTTGCCCGGCCGCACGGCGGGGGCGGCGACCACGACCGCGGCCACCAGGAGCGCGGTCAGCAGGGCGAGCAGGACCAGTTGCAGGCGCCCGGAGAAGCGCAGGCCGGCGTAGTTGGCGGTGAAGGCCGCGGCCAGCAGGGCGCAGGTCACCGCCACCGTCCCGGCCGGGCCGAGCCCCAGGCCCGAGGCGACGTAGCGGGCGCCGACCATGGCCCCGGCCAGCACGCCGATCGGGACGGCGAAGTAGAACCACCAGCCGGTCACCGCCGCCACCCGGCCCCCGAAGGCCCGGGCGGCGAACGTGGCCACCCCTCCGCCGTCGGGGAAGCGGCCGCCCAGCGCGGCGAAGGTCAGCGCGACCGGCACGCTGAGCGCCAGCAGCGCGGCCCAGGCCACGACGGAGGCCGGGCCCGCGGCCGCCGCGGCCAGGTGCGGCAGCGCCAGCACACCGGGCCCGAGCACGGCGCCCAGGAAGAGGGCCGTGCCCTGGCCGAGTCCGAGCCGGTGACCGGGCGCCGCCTCCGCGGGCCCCGCCGTCACCATCTGTGTCTTCGCCATCAGCGCTTCCTTCCGATCGGCCGGTGACATGCCGATGAAGGTAGCCAGATGACTGTCCGAAATTATCCCAGGATGTGCACATGGTCGAAAATATGGCGTTATTCCGGGCGGGAGTGAACATCGTACGGATACCGCCCGTCCCTTCCGGACGGATGTCCGGCCGGATCGCGGATCTCCAGCCGGTCGGACCGGAGCGTGTGCCCTGCCACCGGGCATACGGCCGGCCGACCCTGGTCGAGCGCCTGCCACCGGCCATACGGCCGGCCCCGGTCGAGCGCCTGCCCCGGGCCCGCGGTCAGCCGAACCTGGGCGGGCGCTTGTCCCGGACGGCCCGCACTCCCTCGGTCACGTCCGGGCCGGTGAAGCCGAGGAACTCCATGGCCAGGGAGGCGTCGAAGGAGGGACCGGCGAGGCGGAGCCAGTTGTTGAGGGAGTATTTGGTCAGGCGGATCGCCTCCGCCGAGCCGCCGGCCAGCCGGGCGGCGATCTCCACCGCCCTCGCGTGCACCTGGTCGTCGTCGACGCAGAGGCTGACCAGGCCCATCGCCTCGGCCTGCTCGCCGCTGACCGGCTCGCACAGCAGCAGGTGATACTTGGCCTTGGCCAGTCCGCACAGCAGCGGCCAGACGATGGCGGCGTGGTCGCCGGCCGCGACGCCCAGCCGGGTGTGGCCGTCGATGATGCGGGCCGTACGGCCGGCGACGGAGATGTCGGCCAGCAGCGCGACCGCCAGACCCGCGCCCACCGCGGGGCCCTGGATGGCCGACACGACGGGCTTGGAACAGTTGAGCACGTTGTAGACGATGTCGCGGGCCTCGGTGAAGATGCGCATGCGCGTGCCGTGGTCGCGCGTCATCTCCTCGATCATCGACAGGTCACCGCCCGCGGAGAACACCTCGCCCTCACCGCGGACGACGACCGCGCGCACGTCGTCGTCGCGGTCCACGTCCCGCCATACCTCGGCCAGTTCGCGGTGGCCGGTCATGTCCACGGCGTTGAGCCTGCGCGGCTCGCTGATCACGATCCGGAGCACCCCGTCGGCGGCCCAGTCGATCTTCAGCTTCTCGTAGTCCCTCACCGGAACGCCTCCCCGAGCCGCGCGGCGGCGTAGTCACGCGCCTCGGCCGCCTGGTCGAAGAACCCGGGCAGGCCGAAGAAGCCGTGGATCGCCCCCTCGTAGCGCCTGACCTCGACCGGGACCCCCGCCGCCGCGAGCTGGGCGGCGTAGGTCTCGCCCTCGTCGCGCAGCGGGTCGAACTCGGCGGTGATCACTGTCGCCGGGGCCAGCCCCGCCTTGTCGGCGAGCCGGACCGGGGCCAGCCCGGGGTCGGCCGGGTCCCCGCCGTACTGCTCGATGAACCAGGCCATCTCGTGGGCGGCGAGCCCGAAACCGGTGGCGTAGTCACGGTAGCTCGGGGTGTCCATGGCGACGTCGGTCACCGGGTAGACCAGCACCTGGTGCGCCAGCCGCAGGCCCGCGTCACGGGCCCGCCAGGCCGCCACGGCGGCCACGTTGCCCCCGGCGCTGTCGCCGCAGACGGCGATCCGCTCCGGGTCGGCGAGATACGCCTCGGGGCGGGCGAAGACGTCCTCGACCACCGTCCACGCGTCGTCGGCCGCGGCCGGGAAGGGGTGGTCGGGGGCGAGCCGGTAGTCCACCGAGACCACGACCGCCCCGGTGCGCGCGGCCAGGTCCCGGCCGAGCGCGTCGTTGCGGGCCACGCTGCCGAACACCCAGCCACCGCCGTGGAAGTAGACGATCGCGGGCAGCGGGTGCTCGCCCTCCTCCGGCCGGTAGATCCGGACCGGCACTCCGCGCACGACCTCGTCCCTGACGGACGGCAGCGGCACGGCCGGCCCCCGCTGCTCCGCGAAGCCGTCCATGGTCCGCAGCCGGGCGATCAGTTCGGGAGTGAGCAGGGAGACGGGGGTGTCGAGATCCGCCGGGAACAGCTTCACGTAGGCCTCGGCCTGGGGGTGCAACGGCATGACCGCACATTACCCGGCGGCACTCGGACCGGCCGGCAACGCCTCGGCCGGATCTGCGGCCTGACCGGGTCAGCCGGCCGCGGCCTCGACCAGCGCCTCGACGAGCCGGTTGTCCTCCCCGCGCTCGGGGTGCCACTGGACGCCGACGGCGAAGCGGTGTCCCTGGAGCTCGACCCCCTCGACGATCTGGTCGTCGGCCCAGGCCACGGCGAGCAGGCCGGCGCCCAGCCGCTTGACCGCCTGGTGGTGGGGCGCGGTCACCTCGGCGCGGTCGCCCACCGCCTTGCCCAGCTTGCTGGAGACGCTGATCTGGATGACGTGCGCGCGGCCGGCAGCGTGGCGGTCGTGGTCGACCGCCACGGGGAGCCAGGTGATGAGGCTGCCGCCCTGGGCGACGTTCAGGACGTGCATGCCCCGGGCGATCGCGAGCAGCGGCAGGTCGGCCTGGACGGCGGCGCGGGCCAGCGCCAGCTCGAAGCGGTCGCGGTGGGGCTGGGGCTCCTCGACCCGTTCCTCGCGGGCCGCGCCGTACAGGGCCGGGTCGAGCTCGCCGCCGCCGGCGAAGATCACTCCCGACAGATCGCGCACGTAGTCGTCGACGCCGCCCGCGTTCAGCGGCGGCAGCAGCACCGGCAGGCCGCCCGCCTTCTCGACGGCGCGGGCGTAGGAGAGCGGCGACAGGACGGCCTCACGGACCCAGGTGCCCCAGCGGGCGGCCTCGAGGTAGGCGGTGATACCGATCAGGGGTCGGGACATGCGTTCTCCAGGGGGCCATGCGGAAGGCGGTGTCCCCCGTTTCGGGCGGCACCCATCCCATCTCCGGCAGGATCCCTATCATGGCGCACGCGATTTCGGTTGTGTCATGCATCTGAGGTATCAGTGAGGCTTTTTCATCCCGATGGCCTGGTACGGCGGGCCCGCAGGAAACATGCCCCCGCGGGAGACGGGACGGGCATCCAGGATCTCGCCGTACCGCGGTTCAGGGCCGGCCGAAGATGAGCTGGATCACCGAGCGGGCAGTGGTCTCCGGATCGTCGTGGGCGCTTTCGGGAAGGTTGCCGCTGAGCCACAGGCCGGCGAAACCATGGGCGAGCGACCAGGCGGCGATCGTGGTCAACCGGGCCTGCGCCGGGCTCGGTGACAGTGTGCCCGCGCTGGCGACGAGCACGTCGGCCGCGCGCTCGCGCGCCGCCTGCATGCCGGGGTCGTCCGCGCGGTACAGCTCGGGGCGGAACATCACTTCGAAGTAGGGCCGATGGTCGACGGCGAAGCGGACGTACGCCACGCCGACCTCGAAGGCGTCCCCGGCCGCCTGCTCCAGGTTGTCGGCGAACAGCTCGAACCCCTCGGCGGCCACGGCCGTCAGCAGCCCTGTCTTGTCCCCGAAGTGATGGGCCGGGGCCGCATGCGAGACGCCGGCCCGGCGAGCCAGTTCGCGCAGACTCCACCCGGCCGGGCCGGACTCGCCGATCGCCTTCAGGGCGGTGTCGATGATGGCGCGCCGCAGGTTGCCGTGGTGGTAGGTCGGCTGGTCGATCTGTCTCACCTCCGCGCTCAATGATCCCACGTGACGGACTCAGCCTATCTTGACGTTGACAAGATGAGGGACATCGCCCAATCTTGTCGGCGACAAGATTGGAGGACGGATGGTTCCGTTCATCGCCCTGACCGGTGGCTTCGTGGTCCTGCGGCTGCTCGGCGCAGCGGGGGTCGACATGCTGGACGGGTGGCAGCCCGCGCTGCGCGGCGCTCTCGCCCTGATGTTCGTCTTCACCGGCGTGCCGCACTTCCTGCCCTCGTGGCGCCGCGACTTCGTCGCGATGATCCCGCCGGCGTTCCCGCGCCCAGCCCTGCTGGTCACCGTCACCGGAGTACTGGAGTTGGCCGGCGCCGCCGGACTGCTGCTCCCACCGGTGGCGCCGTTCGCCGCGATCGGGCTCGCGCTGCTCATGGCCGCCATGTTCCCGGCCAACGTCTCAGCGGCCCGCCGCGGCCTCACCCTGGCGGGCAGACCGGTGACCCCGCTGCCCGCACGCACCGCCCTACAGGTGCTCTTCGTCGCCGCCGCCATCGCAGCGGCCGTGTGACCCGCCGCTCGATCGCCTCTCAGCCCACCGCGTCCAGGGAACCGACCGAAGGAGAACGACCGTGAATTCTTCCGAGAAGATCACCGACATCGACCGCATCGACCACACCGTGCTCATCACCACCGACCTCGACGCGGCCTCCGCCCGCTACGAGGCACTCGGCTTCACGCTCAGCCCGGCCTCGCCGCACCTGCTGGCCGGACGGCCCGGCGGCCCGCTCACCCGCACCTGCACCGCCAACCGGTGCGCCTACTTCGGCAGGTCGTTCATCGAACTGCTCGGCGTCGTCGACCCCACCGCCCCCGACCCCTGGGGCGTTCACCAGCTGCGGGAGACCTACCGCGGTCTGCTGATGACTCTTGGCTCCCGCGACGTGCAGGCCACCGCCCACCGGCTGCACGCCGAAGGCCTGGCCTCCACCGGAGTCCGCGCGCTGGAGCGGGACGTGTCGACCCCGGAAGGCAACCGCACCGTCCGGGCCGACAGCGTCCGCATCGACGCGGTCCACACGCCCGAGGGCGCGCTCCAGGCCACTCAGCACTTCACCCCCCAATACGTGCACCAGCCCCGTTACCTCGACCACCCCAACGGCGCGCGCGGCCTGCACAGCGTGCTGCTGGTCGTCCCGGACGAGGACGTGGACGCCTACGAGGAACGCTACGTGCGGATACTGGACGCCGACGTGTGGATCGAAGGCCCCAAGAGGGTGTTGTCCCTCAGGCACGGGCGGGTGGAGATCGCCCCGCAGTCCGCACTCGACAGCCTGCTGCCCGGACACACCCTGCCCGCTCCGCCCCTGCTGGCCGCCCACACCGTCGCCGTGACCGACGCGGCCGCGGCCCGCGCGCTCGTCGAGAGCAACGGAATCGCCACTCACACCATGCCTGACGGCTTCTACGTCGCCGGTGAGGACGCCTGCGGCGTGCCTCTCGCCTTCACGCAGAGCTGACAGGTCCTTCCCGGCGGAGAACGCCCTCGGGCTCTCGCGTCGGCTCCGTGACCATGGTCGAGGATCAGCCATGCGGAGGCCCGGGGACCCGGATCCCGGACAGGCGGCAGGCCCGGACCACGCATATGGGCCTCGCCGAGTCTCTACGCCGCGCGCATCACGCTCGGGCCGCGTCCCTTCGGAGCTTCGCCACGTCTCGGAACGCGTCACCCCATGGCCGATGCGGCCGAGCCGGTCTGCCGGCCCACCCCTTCACGGCCGCCGGATGCGACGGCTGGACCAGGGCGGCGGCGTGACCGCCCGGGGAGTGCGGGGCCCTCCCGGCGCGGATCAGCTCGATCGCCTTGCGGGCCTCCTCCCGCATCCGCCCGATTTTCGACCGCCACCATGGCGCCCCCTTTACCTCATGGGCCACCAGGCCGCCACGGTCATTACGGAGTGTTGCAATTCAATTGCTCACCGCTACTATTGCGTGGGGCCGGTAGGACCTTCCCGCCCCTTCCCCCTGATCTCGGAGTGCCGCATGGAGCGAACGGTTCTGGCCGCCGTCACCGAACGTCCTGACGCCGATTCGGCACTCGCCGAACAACTCCGCCGCGTGTGCGCGGCGATGGACGAGTTCGGGCTCCAGGTGCGCTGGACCCACCGGGCAGAGGACGCCCTGGCGGTGGTCGGGTCGGACGCGTCGCTGACGGCGGTGCTGGTGGCGTGGGACGCGCCAGGAGCCGAGGAGCTGCTGAAGGCGGTGGCCAGGCGGTTCCGCGGCCTGCCCGTCTTCTTGATGACGCGGGAGCAGGAGCTTCCGCTGTGGGTGTACGAGGTCATCCAGGGCTACGTCTTCCCCCTGGAGGACACCCCGCAGTTCATCGCCGGGCGCATCGCCTACGCGGCCGACCAGTACGCCGACAAGCTCCTTCCTCCCTTCTTCGGCGCGCTGCGGCGCCTTCAGGATCACCATCGCTACTCCTGGCACACCCCGGCGCACGCCGGCGGGGTGGCGTTCCTCAAGTCGCCGGTGGGCCGCGCGTTCTTCGACTTCTACGGCGAACGGCTGCTGCGCACAGACCTGTCCATCTCGGTCACCGAGCTGGGGTCGCCGCTCGACCACACCGGCCCGATCGGCGAGGCCGAGCGCAACGCCGCCCGCGTCTTCGGCGCCGACCGCACGTTCTTCGTGGTCAACGGCAACTCCACCGCCAACCGCATCGTCGGTCACCACGCGATCGCCCGCGACGACACCGTCCTGGTGGACCGCAACTGCCACAAGTCGGTCCAGCACGCGCTGGCCATCAGCGGCGCCCGCCCGGTCTACCTCGTGCCCGAGCGCAACGGGCTCGGGCTGGCGGGCCCGATCCCGCCCGCCGCGCTGGAGGCCGGCGCGGTCCGTGAGCGGGTGGCCGCTCACCCCCTCGCCGCCGGAGAACCGACGTACGCGGTGATCACGAACTCCACGTACGACGGCATCTGCTACGACGCGGTGCGGGTCGGCGAACTGCTGGGCGCCAGCGTGCCGCGGCTGCACTTCGACGAGGCGTGGTTCGCCTACGGCCGGTTCAACCCGCTCTACGCCGGCCGGTACGGCATGGCGGTCGATGAGCGCACGCTGCCGGGCCCGGACCGCCCCACCGTGTTCGCCACCCAGTCGACGCACAAGCTGCTGGCCGCGCTGTCGCAGGCGGCCATGCTGCACGTCCGCCCCGCGGAGCGGGCGCCGGTCGATTACGACGCGTTCAACGAGACCTACCTCATGCACGCCTCCACGTCGCCGCTCTACCCGATGATCGCCTCGTTGGACGTCGCGGCGGCGATGATGGACGGCCCGTCGGGGCCGTTCCTCACCGGGGAGGCGATCGTCGAGGCGGTCCGGTTCCGGAAGGCGATGGTGCGGCTGACTGACCGCATCCGCGAGGACGGCCTGCGGCCCGACTGGTTCTTCGGCGTCTGGCAGCCCTCCACGGTCACCGACCCGCGCACCGGCCAGACCGTCTCGTTCGCCGACGCCGACCTGGCGCTGCTGTGCACCGAGCCCCGGTGCTGGACCCTGGAGGCGGGGGCCGCGTGGCACGGGTTCGACGGGATGTCCGAGGGCTACTGCCTGCTCGACCCGGTCAAGGTGACGATCACCTGCCCGGGTGCCGACGCCGCCACGGGCACGCTCGACTGGGGCATCCCGGCCCGCATCGTGGCCGCCTACCTGCAGCGGCGTGGCATCGTGGTGGAGAAGACCGGCGACCACACGCTGCTGGTGCTGTTCTCCATGGGGATCACCAAGGGCAAGTGGGGCACGCTGATCGACGCCCTCACCGACTTCAAGAACGCCTACGACGGAGATCTGTCCTTGGCTGAGGCGCTGCCCGGCTTCGGACCGCCCGCGATCTCGCTGCAGAAGTTCTGCACCCTGGTCCACGAGAAACTGCGTGACTCCGGGGTCGGGAAGCTTCTCGACCAGGTCTTCACCACCCTGCCCGAGCCGGTGTCGACTCCCGCCGACTGCTACCAGGCCATGATCCGGGCCCGCACCGAGCGCGTCCCGCTGGCCGACCTGCCGGGCCGGGTCGCCGCGGCCACGGTGGTGGTCACCCCACCCGGGATCCCCATGCTGATGCCCGGCGAGGCGACCGGCCCGGCCGACGGCCCACTGATGACATACCTGCAGGCCCTGGAGGACTTCGACCGGGCCTTCCCTGATCTGGCCACCGACATCCACGGCGCCCATCGTGACGGCGACGGCCGCTACCGGGTGGAGGTCGTCAAGGACTGAGCTCGGCGCCCATGTGCGGCCCTCGTGCGCCGCGCCGACCGATGTCCTGGACCACCGTGCTGCGGCTGACCCGTGCCGGTCGCCCCCCGATCGTCTGAGTCGCTCCGGGTGACGCGGCCCTCGTCCGGTCACAGAGACCACCGGTCCGTACGATCGCAGAGACCACCGGCCGGAAACACCGCTACCCGCGCGTCTCCGCCCGCGGCGGCCACCGGGCGGGCCGCGGAGCGGTGCACGGCTCCGTGGATCTCACGGCTGCCGGATTTCCCGCGCGGTCCACTGCCGGGCAGGTCACCAGCGACCCCGCCCAGACCGGACCGTCCCATGCGGACCGCACTCAGGAGATCCGGCACGCGAGGATGGGCGGGATCATCCGGTGCGACAAGGACACGTGCACCGCGGAGGTGACCACTCGCGGCTGTACGGCCGAGCGTCCAGACGGTCAACGAGATCGATTCATATGTGCGACCTCATCGGCGTGGATACACTCGCCATCATGATCATCTGGTTGAACGGCACCTTCGGCGCGGGCAAGACGACCACCGCCAAGGAGCTCGTCAGGCTGATCCCGGAGGCACGGATCTTCGACCCCGAAGAGGTCGGATTCATGCTCCGGCACGTCCCCGGCCTGCCCGAGGTCAGCGACTTCCAGGATTGGCGGCCATGGCGCGGCCTGGTCGTGGAGACGGCTTCGCAGCTGCTCGACTATGTCGGCGGTGTTCTCGTCGTCCCGCAGACGGTCCTCGTCGAGCAGTACTGGGCGGAGATCCACTCCGGACTCGAGAAGGCCGGCATCCCCGTCCACCATTTCCTGCTCCACACCGACCAGGACACTCTCGTTCACCGGATCGAGACGGACACCGTCGAGACCGGAGCCCGGCAATGGCGGCTCGACCATGTCCCGGACTATCACACCGCCCTGTCCTGGCTGAGCCGGGAGGCAGAGATCATCGACACGACCGGGACCCCGCCGGCACAGGTGGCCCGAGCCGTCGCGGCCGGCGTCAAGGCGAGGAGCGCAGGCGGTCAGTGACTCCGAAGACGCTCGGTCGCCGCCTCTCGGGCAGAAGGCGGCCGGAAGGCGGTCGCGGAAAGCGTCGCTCCGCCGTACTGCGGAAGGATCAAATATGACGGTCACCGATCATCGGTGGAACCACAACATCCACTACCATCCGCTGATCCTCGGCGCCGTCCCTCGCGGCGCGAAGAACGCACTCGACATCGGCTGCGGCGAGGGCATGCTGGCGAGGAAACTCCGCCGCGTCGTGCCGAACGTGGTAGCCGTCGACCTCGACGAGGTCAGCATCGGCCTTGCCCGGGCGCACGACGACGGCGCCGACATCGACTACGTGCTCGGGGATTTCCTGACTCACCCGTTCGAACGAGACTCGTTCGACCTGATCGTCTCGGTCGCCACGCTCCATCACATGGATGCCGCCATGGGTCTGGAGCGGATGCGTGAGCTCCTGCGGCCGGGCGGAAATCTGGTGATCATCGGGTTGGCCCGTAGTCGCTTGCCGAATGATCTCCCCTTCGAGCTGCTCGGCACAGCCGCCAACCGCCTCCACAGGTTGACCAAGCATCACTGGGAGCACCCCTCGCCGATGGCGTCACCTCCGGTGACATACGCCACGATGAAGGAGCTCGCCGCGCGGATCCTTCCCGGAAGTCGTTACCGCCGGCACCTGCTCTGGCGCTACTCGCTCACCTGGACCAGGCCGGTCGGATGACCCCAGGAACGGCGGGGCCCGCCCTGGTCCACTTCATTGATCTTCGCCGCGCAGCCGTTGCCCGAGATGGGGCAGCGACGTCTGCGGCTCAACGGGCTCTGGGGGCACCCCCGAAGCGGAGCTCGTCGATCAGAGGGAAGTGCGCGATCGGCATGGCCAGGACGGTGGCGGCGAGATCGGTCGCGAAGGAGCCCCACGGGGTGGGGCGCTGAAGGATGATCCGCCAGCCCCCTGGAGTCGGACCACGGCTTCGGCGGGCACCGCGCACGGGCCGCCGGTCCTCGTCAGCGCGCGGGGCGGGCATCGGGGGTAGTCGAATGACGGCGACCAGCGAGGCGAGGCCGGCAAGGGCTTGGAACGCGTATGCGGCGGGGTAGTGCCACTGTGCGAGCACGAGACCGGCGAGTACGGGCCCGACGAGCATGGCGACCTGGAAGGCGACGTTCTGCGGGGCGAGCCCGGCGGCGACCTGGTCGACCGGGAGCAACCGGCCGGGGAAGGTGCGCCGTACCAGGTCACGGGCGCGGCTGCGGCGGCGTGGACGTGTCCGTGGGCGCCGGGCCGGCATGAGGCTCATCGAGGTGGGCGACGATCCGATCCCGCATGGGCCGCCGCTCCAGGGCGCGCTGCAGCTCGGTGACGACAGCGCTGAGCGCGTGGGGGATCTCGTCGTCGAGCTCCGCGACGGCTGCCTCGGTCGCGCGCCACTCGGCCTCGAGGAAGGGGACGAGGGCGCGGCCGCGGTCAGTCAAGGTGATGCGGCGCGTGCGGGCGTCGGTACCGAGCTCGGAATCGACCAGGCCCTCACGCCGCATCGCTGCGAGCGTCTGGCTCATCGCGGAGTGCGAGCGGTCCAGCGAATCCGCCAGCTCACGGATCGTCAGCGGCCCGGTATGCGCGAGGCGGATCAAGGGGTAGGCGAACCGGGGACGGACGCCCTCGATGCCCCGCTCGGTGTATACGGATTCGATCTGGGCGTCCATGGCGGCCAGCAGGAGGTGGAGCGCCTGCCATCGCCCGGGCGACGCGGTGGGGTCCAAAGATGCCATAGCGTTAATATAACAGCACTTATATAAATACACTCACACAGACCAGTGCCCCCGAAGCCGTCCCAGCCGCGAAGTGCGGCCTTTTCACAGGTCACCGCCCGCCGGGGCCCTCACAGGGGACGGCCGCCCCCAGTCCGGGCGACCTGGCCGGCCGGGGTCGCACGCGCCCTCTCGCGGAGCCCCCCGAGGCCCGAGGTGTGGACCATGACAGGAATCCACAGAACGGGTAAACCGTCAACTTCGGGTAAATGCGATTCTTATTCACTTATCCCTTCGAATGCAAGTAGCGCAGTCACGGAGAATAACAAGTCAATTACTGATAGTTGCAATTCACACTATATTATGGAGAAACGGTTGTGACGTGCACATGGTGATGGAAGACTCAAATTTGAGCGTCCAAGTGTGCCGGGGCCGTTGGACGCTCGTCACCCGGAGCCGTCAGGAGGTGGATCAGCGTGATCGGACTTTGGTCCGATCAATTAGGGTGGGTTCGATCACATGTCTTTGAATCCGCGACTCGTCAAGGAGAGCTTCGCCGTCGTCGAGCCTGTCGCCGACAAGGCCGCGGCATACTTCTACGGCCGCCTGTTCGCCGAGAGCCCGCATCTGCGGGGGATGTTCCCCCCGGCCATGAACGTCCAGCGCGATCGCCTGTTCAGCGCCCTGACCAGGATCGTCTGGAGCCTCGACAGCCCGGGCAGCCTGTCGTCGTTCCTCGGGCAGCTCGGCCGCGACCACCGCAAGTACGGGGTGATCGCCGAGCACTACACCGCGGTCGGCAACGCGCTGCTTGCCACGGTCAGGCGCTTCGCCGCCGAGATCTGGACCGCAGAGATCGAGGCGGCGTGGGTCGCCGCGTACACCGTCGCCGCCGATCTCATGATCGAGTCGGCCGAGTCCGACTCGGGGGTCTCGCCCGCGTGGTGGCTGGCCGAGGTGATCGACCACGAGCTCCGCACACCGGACATCGCGGTGATCACCCTGCGTCCCGGCCAGCACCTGCCCTACCTGCCGGGCCAGTACGTCAACGTGCAGACCGCGCGCTGGCCGCGCGTCTGGCGCGCGTTCTCCATCGCGAACGCGCCACGGGAGGACAACACCATCCGCCTGCACGTACGGGCGGTCCCCGGCGGCTGGGTCTCCACCGCGCTGGTCGAGCACACCAGGATCGGCGACACCCTGATGCTCGGCCCGGCGGTCGGCTCGATGGTCCCCGCCGACTCCGGCCGCGACATCCTGTGCGTCGCGGGAGGCACCGGGCTCGCCCCGCTCAAGGCCGTCGTGGAGCACGTGATCGCCTCGGGGCGGCGGCCCGGCATCCATCTGCTGTGCGGCGCGCGGCACTCACGGGAGCTCTACGACCTGCCCGACCTGATCCGGATGGAGTCGTCCTTCCCCTGGCTGAGGGTGCTGCCCGTGGTCTCCGACGAACCCGGCTACGACGGCCTGCGGGGCCGGGTGCCCGAAGTGATGGAGCGCTTCCACTCCTGGACCGACCACGACGTCTACGTCTGCGGCCCGGCGGCCATGGTCAACGAGACCGTCCGCAGGCTCCAGCGGGGCGGGGTGCCCCTGGCCGACATCCGCAGGGACGTCGTCCACGGCGAGCCCTGAACGGCGTCCACGGCCCGGGGACGGGCGCAACCCACGGAGATCCACCGAGATCCGGGCGGGGCACCTCATGAGGTGACAGCATGAGGCCACATCCGAAGGGAGATCCGTCATGCACGACACGCTCCTCGCCATAGGCACCCGCAAGGGCCTGTTCCTGGCCCGCTCAGCCGGGGGCGGACCGTTCGAGGTCGAGCCGGTCCGCTTCTCCACCATCGGCGTGCACTCGGTCGCGATCGACACCCGCGGTCCGGTGCCCCGCATCCTCGTCGGGATCGAATACGGCCACTTCGGCCCCTCGGTGATGTGGTCGGACGACCTCGGCGAGACCTGGCAGGAGGCGGGCAAGGCCCCGATCGCCTTCCCCGAGGAGACCGGGGCGGCGCTCACCCGCGTCTGGCAGCTCCAGCCCTCCCCGTCCGAGCCGGAGGTGGTGTGGGCCGGGGCCGAGCCGGGGGCCCTGTTCCGCTCCGATGACCGCGGCGTCACCTTCTCCCTGGTGGAGGGGCTGTGGAACCATCCGCACCGGCCCCAGTGGGCGCCCGGTTTCGGCGGTCTGTGCCTGCACACGGTGCTCCTCCACCCGAGTGACCCCAAGACCATGGCGGTCGCGGTCTCCTCCGGGGGCTTCTACCGCAGCACCGACGGCGGGGTCTCCTGGGAGGCCGCCAACCGGGGGATCCGCGCCCCCTTCCTCCCCGAGGGGTCGCAGTACCCCGAGTTCGGGCAGTGCGTGCACAAGGTGGACATGCATCCGTCCCGGCCGGAGCGGCTCTTCCTCCAGCACCACTTCGGCGTCTACCGCAGCGACGACTTCGGCGGCTCGTGGACCTCCGTCGGTGACCCGCTCCCCTCCGACTTCGGTTTCCCGCTGGTCGTGCACCCCGACCGGCCCGACACGCTGTATGTCTTCCCGCTCCAGGCCGACGTGGACCGCACGCCCGTCGACCACCGCTACCGGGTCTTCCGCAGCGACGACGCGGGCGCGTCGTGGCGGGCCCTGGCCGACGGGCTGCCCGAGGGGCCGGTCCACGCCGCCGTGCTGCGTGACGCGATGTGCGCCTCGGGGAGGGGGATCTTCTTCGGCACCCGCGACGGCGAGGTGTACGGCTCGCGCGACGACGGGGAGAGCTGGTTCTCCGTCGCCCGGCACCTGCCGGACGTGCTGACCGTACGCGCGGCGGCGCTCTGAGCCGGGCGCGCTCCGGCCGGGGAGGTCTCCCGATGGCCGGTCGCACCGGCCGGGAGACCGCCGCCCCGGCCCTCGGCGCTCCCCGCGCCGGCCTCCCGGCCCCGCCCGCGGGAGGCCGGGAGGGCCGGGGCGGCGGGAGGGCTAGGGAGCGCTCCGGCCGTTGGCGACGAAGGCCGCGTGGGTGAGGGGCATGAGCGCCGCCCAGGCGGCCTCCATCTTCTCCGCCACCATCTCGATCTCCCGCTGCGGGAACGAGGGCACCTTGGCCTGCTCGTTCTTGGTGCGCAGGGAGAGGAAGTGCATCAGCGAGCGGGCGTTGCACGTGGCGTACATCGAGGAGAACAGGCCGACGGGCAGCACCGCCCTGGCCACCTCGCGGGCGATCCCGGCCTCCAGCATCTCCTGGTAGGCGGCGTAGGACTGCCGGTAGGCCGCCTCCATCGCCTCGGTCGTGATCTTGTGCTGCTCCTCGCTGCCCTCGACGAAGACGTACTTGCCCGGACGGCCCTCCTGAACCAGCTTCCGCTCCGCGCCCGGGACGTAGAAGTTGGGCTGCAGCTCCCGGTAGCGGCCGCTCTCCTCGTTGTAGGACCAGCCGACCCGGTGGCGGTGGAACTCACGGAAGACGAAGATCGGGGCGCTGACGAAGAAGGTCATCGAGTTGTGCTCGAAGGGGCTGCCGTGCCGGTCGCGCATCAGGAAGTTGATCAGACCCTTGGACCGCTCGGGGTCCTTGTGGATCTCCTCCAGGGACTGCTCCCCCGCGGTCGACACCCGCGCCGCCCAGAGCACGTCGGAGTCCGAGGCGCTGTGTTTGACCAGCTCGACGGTTACGTCGTCGAGGAAACGCGGCTGACTCAGGTCCATGGGCGCAGACCTTTCCGGTGAAGGGGACGGGATCCAGGCAAGCCTAGCGCCGCCCCCGGCGGAGGCCGCGGGCGGCGCGGCGGAGCAGGCCCGGACGAGGCCACGGGCGGCGCGGCGGAGCGGGTCCGGCGGGACGGAGGGCGCCGGAGGACGGATCCACGCGCCGCGCAACGGTGGCGCGGCTACAGCCGGTAGAGCCGGCGGGCGTTGCCGGAGCCGATCAGGTGGGCCACGCGGGCCGCGTCCGGGACGCTCCACTCGTCGTCGGCCAGCCGTACGGCCAGCGCCCTGGCCAGGCTCCGCCGGTAGTACAGGGCGCCCAGGTGGCAGGTCTCGGCCACGCCGTGGCCGTCGGAGCCGAACAGTTGCTTGTGGAAGGGGACGAGCTCCAGCAGCTCCCCCATGACCGCGGCGGACCCCGCGGCGGTGCGGGTCAGCACGAGGCCGATGTCCACGTAGACGTGCGGGAAGACGTTGGCGAGATAGGCCGCCTGGCGGTGGAAGGGGTAGCAGTGCAGCAGGACGACCGGCACGCCGATCGGCTGCAGCGCCCGGACGAAGCCCGTCATCAGCGCCGGGTCGGCGCGGTGGAGGTCCAGGCCGGGATCACCGTAGCCGGTGTGGAACTGCAGCGGCAGGCCGCGCTCCCTGGCCACGTCCACGGCCGCCCAGAGCAGGTGGCGCAGCAGCACCGGATCGGTGAGCCGCGCGCCGGGGCGGGCCAGCCGCCGGCCGGCCGCCGCGATCACCGAGCCCCGGCCCGGCCGCGCGGGGTCGAAGTCCAGGCCGTGCCGGTAGGCGATGGCCGACTTGAGGCCGACGGCGCGGGCGGCCCCGTCGGCGAGCCCCTGAGCGAGGGCGGAGATGTAGGAGACCGGGGAGGACGCCTTCTCGGCGACGTCCTGCTCGATCTGCTCGATCCGGATGATCTCGTCCGCCGCCGCGTCGCCCAGCCGGCCCATCTCGGCCGCCGAGAGCAGTTCGGGGCCGTCGCGGCCGGTGTCGACCAGGAAGGCCACGATCCCGGCCGCGCGCAGCAGCCGCCGGTTCACCTCGGCGGGCCCCAGCTCGGTCCGGCGGGCCAGGTAGACGGCCGGTGGCGCGTGCGGGTCCAGGTCGAGGACCGGGGCGCACCAGCGGCGGACCGCGGCCCCGGCGGGGGTGTCGAAGTGGGTGGTGCCGGGCGGCGCCGGGGTCCCGGCCTCGGTGATCAGCCTCTCGAAGCGGGCGCGGGTCAGATCGTCGCGGCGGACCCCGCGGCAGTGGTGGTCGACCAGCGGTGCCAGCAGGGCCTCCCGGACCGGGCCGGGCAGCTCGACGGGCAGCATGTCCCGCGCTCTCATGTCTGCTCCTCCCACGGCTGCGGGCGGGCCGGCCCGGCCGGCCCGCCCGCGGTCCTACGGCAGGAGCACTCTATGGCTACCGAGCGTGATCTCGTGTGCCTTTACGCACGCGTGCCACTACGCAGAGGTACGGCAGAGCCGCAGGACGTTGGAGATGATCCTGGCTCCGGCTCCGCCTTCGGCGGTGAGAATGGACTCGGGGTGGAACTGCACCGCGAAGCGCCTGTTCGCCACGTCCTCGATCGCCATCACCGCGCCGTCGGGGGTCAGGGCGGTGGCGGTGAAGCCGGCGACCCCCGGCTGCTTGGCGTGGAGCGAGTGGTAGCGGGCGGCGGTGAACTCCTCCGGGAGCCCGTCCAGCAGGGCGCTGGCGCTGATCCGGCGCACCCTCCCGCGCTTGCCGTGCTCGGGGTGGGACAGCAGCTCCAGCGTGCCGCCCGCCTGCTCGACCATGCCCTGCAGGCCCAGACAGACGCCGAACACCGGCAGGTCGCGCTCGTAGAGCGCCCCGACCAGCTCCGTCAGGCCGAAGTCCGACGGCCAGCCGGGGCCGGGCGACAGCACCACGAGCGACGGCGCGATCTCGTCGATCATGCCGGTGGGGAAGCCGTGCCGGAGCGTGACGACCTCCGCGCCCTGCTGGCGGAAGTAGTCGGCCAGGGTGTTGACGAAGGAGTCCTCGTGGTCGACGAGCAGCACCTTCATCCCCTCGCCCGGCTGCTCCCGGGCCGGTTCCGGCGCGGCCTGCGCCTGCGGGGCCGCGCCGACCGCGGCCAGGGCGCCGAGCAGGGCGCTGGCCTTGAGCTCGGTCTCCCGCTCCTCGGCCTCCGGGTCGGAGTCGAACAGCAGCGTGGCCCCGGCCCTGACGGTGGCGACGCCGCCGCGGATCTGCGCGGTGCGCAGGGTGAGGCCGGTGTTCATCGAGCCGTCGAAGCCGATGTAGCCGACCGCCCCGCCGTACCAGCGCCTGGTGGTGGCCTCGTGGTCCTCGATGAACTGCATCGCCCAGGACTTGGGGGCGCCGGTGACGGTGACGGCCCACATGTGGGTGAGGAAGGCGTCCAGCGCGTCGAACTCCGGCCGCAGGCGGCCCTCGATGTGGTCGACGGTGTGGATCAGCCGGGAGTACATCTCGATCTGGCGCCGGCCGATGACCTGGACGCTGCCCGGCACGCAGATGCGGGACTTGTCGTTGCGGTCCACGTCGGTGCACATGGTCAGCTCCGACTCCTCCTTCACGCTGGACAGGAGGGTGCGGATCGCCTCGGCGTCCTCGATCGGGTTGCCGCCGCGGGCGATCGTGCCTGAGATCGGGCAGGTCTCGACGCGGTCGCCGCTGACCCGGACGTACATCTCCGGGGAGGCGCCGACCAGGTGCTCGCCCTCGCCGAGGTTGAACAGGAACTCGTACGGCGCGGGGTTGACCTGGCGCAGCCCCCGGTAGAAGGCGGCGGGGTCGGTGCAGGGGGCGTGGAAGACCTGGCCGGGGACGACCTCGAACAGGTCACCGCGGACGAACTTCTCCTTGGCCGCGGCCACGACCTTCGCGTAGGCGCCCTTCTCCGGATCGGCGGGCAGCTCGGTGGGGGCGGCGGGCAGCGGGACGCTCTCCCCCTCACGGGCCAGGCCGTGCGTGGAGGTCCCGTCCACGGTGAACTCGTAGCGGTATTCCTTGCTGGTCTCCCGCTTGCGGTCGATCACCATCACCCGGTCGGGCAGGTGCAGCACGAGGTCGCGCTGGTCGTCCGCCCGGGTGAGGACCTGCCGGACCGGCTCGAACTGGAAGGCCAGGTCGTATCCGAAGGAGCCGTACAGCCCAAGGTGCTCGTCCTCGCCCTTGAACGCGGCGATGACCTCGCGGATCGCGGTGAAGACCGTGGGGCGGCGGCTGCGCATCTCCTCGGGGAGGATGTCCTCCGACTCGGCGACGTAGACCTCGACGTGGTCGGCGCTCACCTCCCCGATGGGCTTGCCCGCGGCCAGCAGGCAGGACGTGACGGCCGGCAGCACGACCCTGCCCCGCGCGTTCAGGGCGCGGGCGGCGATCCTGCGGCCCCTGGCCACGATCTCCAGGCAGGGGTCGACGTAGGCCAGGTGCCACCGGCTGTAGCGGCCGGGATACTCCATCCCGGAGGAGAGCACGCCTCCGCGACGTTCGCCGAGCGTCGTGACGACGTCTTCGAGCACCGTCTCGGGCACATCGGACACCGTGACCTCGACCTTGATGCCACCGGCGGTGGTATATCCGCTCGTCTCCACTTGCAGCCTCGCCCCTTAGTCGTTACTTGTGCCCAGAGGAGGCGGACATGGAGAGGGCCGCCTGTCCGGGCGGCCGTCTGTGTGCTCGCGAATGCGAAACCTGCGCCGCCTAGAAGCGACGCCACCACTGAAGGGTGTCGGGGTATCGCATACCGCCCACAGTACCGGCGGAAACCGTGATCATGCAACGTGACCGGAAGGACGGCGATTCGCGGCCCGGCGCCGTGACCGGCCCGGACGCCCCCGCCGGACGGCGCGGCCCACCGGGCGGGGACCGCATGACCGGGCTCACACCGGCCGCCTCTGGCCCACCCGGGGGTGATCTGTTACGAGTGATGGATGCCCCCGTATCGCGTTCTTGTCCAGCGTGACCTGCCGGTGCCGATGAGCGACGGGGTCACGCTGCTGGCCGACCGCTACGTGCCGGTCGGCGCCGTGCGGCCGCCCACGGTCCTGGTCCGCTCGCCGTACGGCAGGCGCGGCGTGTTCGGGCTGGCCTTCGGCCGGGCGTTCGCCCGGCGGGGTTTCCAGGTCCTCCTGCAGAGCTGCCGGGGCGGCTTCGGCTCCGGCGGCCTGCTCGACCCGCTCGGCGACGAGCACGAGGACGGGCTGGCCACACTGACCTGGCTGCGCGGGCAGCCCTGGTACGGCGGGAGCCTGGCGATGCACGGCCCCTCCTACCTGGGCTACACCCAGTGGGCGATCGCCCCGTTCGCCGGCCCCGACCTGAAGGCCATGGCCACCTCGGTCACCGCCTCCCAGTTCCGCGACGCCGCCTACGTGGGCGGGGCGTTCGCCCTGGAGTCCTCGCTGATCTGGACCACGCTGACCGCCTCGCTGGAGACCCGGTTCGGCGGGGCGGGCGCGCTGCTGGCCCCCCGCAGGACCCGCCGCGCGGCGCTGTCGGGACGCCCGCTCGGGGAGCTGGACGTCCTGTCGGCCGGCAGGGGCCTGCCGTTCTTCCAGGACCTGCTGACCCACCACGCCGACCCGGCCCCTTACTGGGGCAGGCGCGACTTCTCGGCCGCGGTGGGCCGGGTGGAGGCGGCGGTCACCATGGTCGGCGGCTGGTACGACGTGTTCCTGCCGTGGCAGGTCAAGGACTACACGGCCATGCGGGCCGCCGGGCGGCGGCCGTACCTGACCATCGGCCCGTGGTACCACGCCGACGTCCGGCACGGCCGGGTGGCCAACGCCGACGCGCTGGCCTGGTTCAGGGCGCATCTGCTGGGTGACCCGTCGGGGCTGCGGGAGCAGCCGGTCAGGCTGTACGTCACCGGCGCCGGCGAGTGGCGCGACTATCCCGACTGGCCGGTGCCGGGCATGCGGGAGCAGCGCTGGCACCTGCAGCCGGGCTCCGCCCTCTCGCCGGACAACCCCCAGGACTGCGGGCCCGACCGCTACCGCTACGACCCCGCGCACCCGACCCCCGCGCTGGGCGGCCCCGTCCTGCTGGGCAACTCCGAGCCGCGCGACAACCGCCGCCTGGAGGCCCGGCGCGACGTGCTGGTCTACACCGGTCCCGAGCTCCGTGAGGACACGGACATGATCGGCCCGGTCTCCGCCGACCTGTACGTCCGCTCCAGCGGCGAGCACGCCGACCTGGTGGTGCGGGTCTGCGACGTGCACCCGGACGGCGCGTCCTACAACGTGTGCGAGGGCGTGCGCCGCCTGGCGCCCGGCGCTCCCCCGGCCGGTCCCGACGGGGTCCGCCGTGTCCGGGTGGACCTGTGGCCGATCGGCCACCGCTTCCGGCGCGGTCACCGGATCCGCCTGCACGTGGCCGGTGGCGCCTATCCCCGCATCGCCCGCAACCTCGGCACCGGGGAGCCGCTCGGCACCGGCCGCGCGATGGTCGCGGCCGACCACGAGGTCTTCCACGACCCGGCCCGTCCCTCAGCGGTCGTGCTCCCCTTCGTCCCCGGATGAGCCGGCCCGGCCGGCGGGGCCCGATCGAGGGCGGCTCCCGGGGCCGGGCCGTCGCGGCGTCCGGCCCCGCGGGGCGGACGGGTTAGGGTCGGGGGATGCGCGCCGCCAGGTTGATGTCGTTGGTGCTGCTGCTGCAGGCCAGGGGGGGCATGACCGCCGTGGAACTGGCGCGGGAGCTGGAGGTCTCCGAGCGGACCGTCCACAGGGACGTGCTGGCCCTGGCGGAGGCCGGGGTGCCGGTATACGCCGACCGCGGCCGGGGCGGGGGATACCGGCTGCTCGACGGATACCGCACCCGCCTGACGGGGCTGGACCGCGCGGAGGCCGAGGCGCTCTTCCTTTCCGGCGTGCCGGAGGCCCTGCGGGAGATGGGCCTGAGCGAGGTGGCGGCCACGGCCCGGCTGAAGGCCTCGGCCGCGCTCTCACCCGGCCTGCGCGACGCACCGGCGACCGCCGCGCAGCGCTTCCATCTCGACGCCCCCGGCTGGTTCGCGAGCGAGAGACCGCCGCCGGAGGCCCTGGCCCCGCTGGCCAGGGCCGTGTGGGGCGACCATCCGGTCACCGCCCTCTACCGGGGGGCGGAGCGGACGCTGGAGCCGTACGGGCTCGTGCTCAAGGCCGGGGTGTGGTATCTGGCGACCCGGTCGGCGATCTACCGGGTGGACCGCTTCGCCGGGGTCGAGATCCACTCCGGCCGGCGCTTCGAGCGGGACCGCGGCTTCGACCTGGCCGCGTTCTGGGGTGGGCGCGCCGCCGAGTTCGCCCACTCCCTGCTGACCATGCATGTCACCGTACGGCTCAGCCCCGCCGGCCGTCGCGGGCTCCCCCACGTCGCCGACCCCGCGGCCCTCGACGACGCGCTGGCCTCGGCCGGAGAGCCCGACGGCCAGGGCTGGGTCACGCTCTCGCTGCCCGTGGAGTCGCTGGAGGTCGCCTACGCGCAGATCCTCCGGTTCGGCCCGGAGGCCGAGGTCCTCGACCCGCCCGAGCTCCGCGCCGCCCTGGCCCGGGCCGCCGCGAGGCTGCACGCCCTGTACGGCCCGGCCTGACGGCCCCGGCCCGTCAGCGGTATCCGGTCGCGTCGGCGGGCCCGCCCCTGTCCTGGACCTCCACGATGTAGCGCCAGGCGTCCGGCCGGCTGCCGTCGACGTCGGTGAAGCCGTACACCTGGGCCAGCTGCCCGCTGGAGAGGGACTGCCCCGACCAGCGGCCCCGGTCCTCGTCGGCCGCCAGCGCGACGACCGCGCGGCCGGTGTAGGCCGGCGACTCCGAGATCACGAAATGCGGCTGCTCGGCGGTGGCGTCGCGCCAGTTCTCCTCCGTGACGCCGAAGATCTCAAGCATCACCTCCGAGCGCAGCCAGCCGGGCGTCAGCGAGACCGCGGTGCAGCCGTGCGGGCGGAGCTCGTGAGCCTGGGAGAACGCCAGGCGGTTCACCGAGACCTTGGCCAGGTCGTAGAAGAACGAGACCCGGTAGTTCGCGGCGTTGTACTCCGCGGTTCCGTCGGTCACCTCGACGACCAGGCCGCCGGGGTTCCTGATCAGCAGGGGCAGGGCGTGGTGGCTGGTGATGAGATGGGTGTCGATCGCCAGCCGGAGCAGCCGCAGGCCGTCCTCCAGCGAGTGCTCCCAGAGCGGGGTGTCCCACGCCGCCAGCGTCTCGCCGCCCCAGATGTCGTTGACGAGCAGGTCGAGCCTCCCCTGCTCGCGGTCGATCCGCTCCACCAGCTCCCGCACCTGCTCGGGGTCCAGGTGGTCGACCTGGATCGCGATCCCCTCCCCGCCCGCGCGCGTCACCAGTTCGGCGGTCTCCTCGATGGTCTCCGGGCGGTTCATCTCCGAGCGCCGCTCCCGGGTGCTCCGCCCGGTGCAGTAGACCGTGGCCCCGGCGCCGCCCAGCGCGACCGCGATCGCCCGTCCCGTCCCCCTCGTCGCCCCGGCGACCAGAGCGACCTTCCCCTTCAACTTCGGTGTGGTGTGCATACCGACGATGCTGGCAAGAAAAGAGGACATCTCATGTCATGTTTTCGCGGCCCATTTCCCGCCGGGGTGGCGCGAGCGTTTCTTCCCAGGGACGCGCGAGTGGTGGGTGTTCAAAGCTCACATACAGGGGAAAACGCCAATATGTTCTTCGGCCGGCGGAGAGGATCACCACCATCGCGCTGACGGCCATCCGCCAGGGCCCACGGGGCAGCGGCCGATCGACCCAGGTGTCGCCCCTCCTCGATGGACTCGATGGAACGGAGCATCACCGCACACGGACGGAGACATCACCATGACCACTCCAGCCTTCGGCGTGCACTCCGAGGTCGGCGCACTCCGCAAAGTCATCGTCCACCGGCCCGACATGAGCCTGAAACGGCTGACGCCGACGAACAACGACAGGCTGCTCTTCGACGACATCCTGTGGGTCGAGCACGCGCAGAAGGAGCACGACGCGTTCGTCACCGTGATGCGCGAACGCGGCGTCGAGGTGTTCTTCCACCAGGAACTGCTGGCACAGGCCCTGGAGGCGGCCCCCGAGGTGAAGCGGCGGGCCGTCGAACAGGCCGTCACCCATCTGACCGTCGGCCCCGCCCTGGTCGACGCCGTCCGCGAGGAGCTGTCCACCTGGAGCGGCAAGGACCTGGCGGCCCACCTCATCGGCGGCCTCACCAAGGAGGAGTTCGACGTCCGCGGCTTCGACACCCGCTCCCTGGTCGCGGCCTCGGCCGGCCTGCAGCAGTTCGTGCTCCCGCCGCTGCCCAACTCCCTCTACCAGAGGGATCCCGCCGCCTGGCTGTACGGCGGCGTCTCGCTCAACCCGATGTTCTGGCACGCGCGGCTGCTGGAGACCATGAACCAGAGCACGATCTACCACCACCACCCCATGTTCACCGGCGCGGACTTCTCCTACTGGTACCCGCCGAGCGGTGACGACGCCGACTTCGACGAGGAGGACTACGGCAAGGCCGCGCTGGAGGGCGGCGACATGATGCCCATCGGCAACAAGACCGTGGTCATCGGCATCAGCGAGCGCAGCACCCCGCAGATGATCGAGCACATCGCCCTGGCGACCTTCGCCGCCGGCGCGGCCGAGCGCGTCATCGCGGTGAACGTCCCCAAGCGCCGCTCCTACATGCACCTGGACACCGTGTTCACCTTCCTCGACGTCGACAAGGCCTCCGCCTACCTGCCCTTCCTGGAGACGGCCACCACCCACTCGCTGCGCCCCGGCGACCGGGCCCGGACGCTGGACGTCCGCGCCGAGAGGAGCTTCGTCGACGCCGTCGAGAACGCGCTGGCCATCTCCGAGCTGAACATCATCCCCACCGGCGGGGACGACAGCCAGCAGGCCCGTGAGCAGTGGGACTCCGGCAACAACTTCTTCGCCCTGGAGCCCGGCGTCGTCGTCGGATACCACAAGAACCAGTTCACCAACCGCAAGCTCCGCCAGCACGGCGTCGAGGTCATCGAGATCGAGGGCTTCGAGCTGGGCAAGGGCCGCGGCGGCACCCACTGCATGACCTGCCCCATCCTGCGCGACGGCATCTGAGGGCCGCCCACCGGCGACCGCGTGATCCGCCTGGATGAGCGCGGAAGACCTTCCGCGCGGGAGCTCGGCGGAGCACGGCGCCGGTGGGGTTTCAGGGCCCGCCGTGACGCGCTCTGTCCTGCCGTCGTGACACGCTCTGTCCTGTCTGAAGGGAGCGTTCCGTGTCGGCGGCGGCAGCCTGTGAGGGCGCGCGGGCTGCGACCGGGTGAACCTTCCCGGTCACAGCCCTGACGGTCACAGCCCTGAAAGGACGCCGCTTCCGGACCCGACCTAGACGACCAGGTTCAGCAGCAGGACCAGCACCAGGCCGGCTGTCCTATTATTCGGACAACAAGCTGATGGAGAGTTCACCACATGCCACCCCGGATGCGCCCCCGTACCGACCAGCTCAGGCAGGCGATGCAAG